>JAFUNW010000332.1 GCA_017472905.1 Bacteroidaceae bacterium | reverse complement strand
TATCAGAAAATTCTCTCCACGTAACGGGAATCCACTGTTCGGTGGCATAATCTCTGTATTTCAGTGCAACACGGTTTTCGTACTTCTCGGCTTGTTTGTCTACCAAGACAGCCAAATGCGGATTTTCTCTTAACATCTTTCCTTACATTTTATTGATTAAAGTTTCGCAAACTTCATTTCTGTGTGGACAGAGGGAGTAGCGAAAGTTGAATTATTGATAATTCGTTTGCAAAGATACAGTTTTATTTGCAATTATTTGTAAGGAACTTCCATTATTCCTTTGAGAATAAGGTTTGATTTATGCACTTTTTCGTTCATCGTTAATCGGAAGTTTAGTTAACGGCGCTGATTACATAATCAACGCCGATGATTATATAGTTGGCGCCGTTGATTACATAATCAGCGGCGTGAATCAAACTTTTGTCTTTCGTCAGACTATGTTTTACGGGAGTGAAAGATTCAAAAAACAACTCTCAAAAACTTTTTTCTTCGCGCAGATGGTCGTATCTTCGCGCTGTTAAAAGAATATCTATATGGAAGAATATATCACTTCGGAAGCCATCGGCTTGTTGCAACAACTGATTCGCATTCCCTCCGTCAGCAGGGAAGAGGAGAAAGCGGCAGATACGTTACAGAACTTTATCGAAGAGATCGGCATCATGACCTACCGTTCGGGAAACAATGTCTGGTGCCTGTCTCCGGGGTTTGATACCAAACGTCCGACTCTGTTATTAAACTCGCATATTGACACGGTTAAGCCCGTTGCCGGATGGAAACACAACCCCTATGAGCCTGTAATCGAAGGCAAGCGTTTGTATGGACTGGGGAGTAACGATGCGGGGGCCGGTGTGGTGAGCCTGCTTCAAGTGTTTCGTCAATTGTGTATGTGCCCGCAGTCGTATAATCTGATTTACTTGGCTTCGTGCGAAGAAGAAGTCTCCGGAAAAAATGGCGTAGAGAGTGTTTTGCCTCAATTGCCTCCGATACATTTGGGTGTTGTGGGCGAACCAACCGAAATGCAACCGGCCATCGCTGAAAAGGGATTGATGGTGTTGGATGTGACGGCCTATGGAAAAGCCGGGCATGCGGCAAGAGAAGAAGGAGAGAATGCGATATATAAAGTATTGGAAGATATCGCTTGGTTTCGGGATTATCAGTTTGAAAAAGTCTCCTCCTTGCTGGGGCGTGTGAAGATGAGTGTCACGCAAGTGAATGCCGGAACTCAGCACAATGTAGTGCCGGACCTTTGTTCATTTGTCGTGGATATACGCAGCAATGAGTTGTATTCCAACGAAGAACTATTCAATTTGATAAAGCAACACATTCGATGCGAAGCCAAAGCTCGTTCATTCCGATTGAACTCTTCTCGAATAGAGTTGGAACATCCGTTTGTGAAGCGGGCTATTCGGCTCGGGCTTGAGCCTTTCGGCTCGCCGACACTTTCTGACCAAGCGTTGATGCCTTTCCCGACTGTGAAAATCGGGCCGGGAAAGAGCAGTCGCTCACATACGGCTGATGAATATATTTTATTGGATGAGATAGACGAGGCAATCCGAATGTATCTTCGTTTGCTGGATGGGTTAGAGATTTAAATAGACGCTTCTTTATCTGGACAGCCAACGTTCCGGATTCAGTTTGGTCGTCTCTTTGCGAAGTTGGAAATGGAGAACCGTGTTGCCTGATGCGTCCGGAGCAATGGGGCCGATGATGTCGCGTGTTTTAATCTTCTGTCCTTTCTTGACTGAAGCAGATGCGAGGTTGCAGTATACCGAGATGTAATTGCCATGCCGGATAAGTACTCCTTTCATACCATTGCTATATTGAAAGATGGCGGACACTTCTCCGTTAAAGATGGAGCAGGCGTTGGCTCCGGCTTGTCCTTGAATGTCGATACCTTTGTTGTCCAGTTTCACATTTTTGAGTCCTTCAACGGCGTATTGTCCGAAGTGGCTGACGATGGCATACGGTCCGGTGATGGGAATGGGGAGCAGTCCCCGGTTGCGGACAAAGTCATTCGAAAGTTGTACATCCCCTTTATAGGCTTCCATCATGGGAACTTCTTTCTTTGTCGCTGTTTCACTCTTGGTCGCATTGGACTTGTTTCCTTTAGCTGTCGCTTTCTTCTTTTGTGCCTCTTGTTCCCGTTTCCTGGCCGCAGCAATTTCAGCTTCAATCAAGTTGTCGATTTGTGCATTCAAGCGTTGCGACTCTCTGCGTTTGCGCGTCAATTCACTTTGAAGGCTGCGTTGTTTCTTCCTTAAATTTGCAACGAGGGTTCGCTGTTGCTTCTCTTGCGTTTCCATTCGAGAACGTTCCTCCTCTCGTTGAGCAAGCAAAGCCGACTTTTCTTCCCGTACAGCCAGGATTTCCTGTCGTTTGGCTGATACTTGGGTCTGCTTTTTCCGTATCTCCTCTCCTTGTACACGTTGAAAGGTGGCATATTCGTTGACGTAGCGCATTCTACGGTAGATTTGGTTCAGGGTTTGTGCCGAGAAGATAAACATCAGCTTTTCTTCTATGGAACGATTCTTGCGCAAATAGCGGACAGAAGAGCCGTATTTATTCTGTTTGTCTGTCAGTTCGGTTTGCAAAAGTTTCAATTGCGTTTCCAGATCTCTATTCTCGTCATCCAGCAACTTAATGTCATTTTCAATGGCAGAGATAAATTTTTTCCTTTCTTCGATTTGGCTGGTAATCAAAGCCAAATCGCTGAGTTGGCTTTTCACATCTTTCTTGGTAGAGAGTAAAAGCGACTCAGATTGTTTGATTTGCTGTTGCAGTTCACCCCGTTTGTTTTGCAATTCACGAATCTTCTTATTTGATTGTGAGCAGATAGGCAGACATAGCAACAAACTCGTCCAGACAAAAAGGAAGCACAGGTTTTTCATAGGCTTAACAAGTGTTTCAAGATGTCTCCGGTTTTAATTTCCTGATAGCGTTCGGGAATAGAGATAGGCTCGTAGTTGGCTTCTGTGCTCCATCGAGAGAATGTAAAGCTGGCTTTTAGCGGTTTTTCGGCTCCTTTTATGCTCAGTGTCATGTGTGTGGGAAATTCTCCTTCCCGGAACGAAAGAAAGTCGGAATATTTCCAGTTCAATTGATACTTGGATGTCGTCAGAATGTTGGACTCTTTCAGCAATCCATTGGCTAATGCTGTAAGGAAAGAGTAGCTGATTCGTTTGTTTACCCGGGTGGTCAACGTGGCGTCTTCTCCCTCTTTGCTTACTTGAAACTCTTTGAGATTGCTATAGCCTACATGTTTGACATTAGGCAGGAACAATTCGTTTCGGAAAAGCGATTGCAGGGTATAGAAGTCGATGTCGTTTTCGGAGAAGAACTTCAAGTTGTTGTAAGGGACATCAATGTATCGGCGTCCTATTCGGTCTAGCAAGATGAGGCGTTTGGGCGTAATTTCTATTTTGGCAGCTTCTACGAAGCCGATGGCAACCAACGAAAGTTGAATGACTTCGTCCTTTTTCATCTTAATCGTACCGCCCACTGATATCTTTTCATGCCCATATTCTGCGACCAATCTCATTTTTGCTGAGAACTCCTCAAAGTCGGGAGTGTGATTGACCACCTCTTTTAAATAGTCAGCATCCGGTAGAGTACTTAAATCTACGATTGGGGTTGTCGCTGTTTTCTTTGTGCCGCAAGCTGCTACTAACAAGCCGATGGCCAAGGCCCACATCCATTGTGAGAAGCCATTCTTTAACTGTTTCATTCTGCGATGTATTTTTGTTGTTTTATCTTTTGGGGTAGGATATTGGAAACATCTTCCATTTCTTCCGCTTGCTTCCAAAACTCCAATGCTTTTTCTTTATCTCCTAACATGTAGTAGATGTCTCCGCAATGTTCTACAATTGTTCCACTTTGCTCGCCTCCGTTTTTCATGGCTTCATCGATGTAGATGCGTGCTTCGGTGTATCGTCCTTTTTCAAATAGAATCCATGCATAGGTGTCGAGGTAAGTGTCGTTTTTCGGTTCTGCCTTTACGGTTTTGAAACTCATCTCTTCTGCTTTATCCAGGTCACGGTGTTCTAAAGACAGAAAGTATGCATAATTGTTGAGTACGCCGATGTTGTTGGGATTGTAAACCAAAGCCGAATCATAGGCAACGTATGCTTCTTCTTTGTTTCCCATCGTGTGTGAAAGGTCGCCAATCATGGAATAGAAATCAGAGACAAGTCCTTTGTCGCTCTCTTCGGTTACTTGCTGTACTCCTTTTTGGAATGTTTCAAGTGCATCTTGTCTACGATCAGTCTGAAAATAGGAGATTCCCAGATAATAGTAGAATGCCAATTCCTCCGGATTGTAAAGCAAAGCCGGTTCGCATACAAGGGCTGCTTCGGCATAATCGTTTTTGCGTACAGCCATCATTAACAAGCTGTATCGGGCCATTGTATTTTCCGGCTCGATGGAAAGAACCTTTTCTAAAACAGGACGGGAAAGGTCATCGCTCATCTTTTTGGCTTGCATGTAACTGTAACATAACATGGCCATGTCTGCATTTTCCTGTTCTTTTTCTAAAAGTCGGTCGAAGAGTCGGAGGATACGGGTGCTGTCTCGGTCGCTTTGCTCAGAATCCATAATCATTTGGCGTACAATGTTCAAGCGAGCCTCGTTGTTGACTTTGGGGTTGTCCAATACTAACTGTAGCTGTTCGCGCATGAGCGTATCTTTTCCCAATTGGTCATAGTAAGAGATCAAGGCCATTTGTGCCATAGCATTGTCCGGTTCTATGTCTAATACCTTTTGGTAGATGGAATATGCGTCTTCGGGGCGTTCATTGTTGAGATAAGCATCTCCTAACAGCACACTGTAACGCAAATCGTTGGGGTATTCTTTGGAGAGGGATTCAATTTCTTGAAAAGCTTTTTCTTTTTCATTCATCTGCAAATAGACACGGAACTTATTCATGCTGATTTGTTCCGATTTACCCTCTTTCAATTCTAATTTGTCCAGTGCAAGGATAACGTTCTGATAATCTTTTTGGTAATTATAAAGGTCGATCAATGCCATTTGCAATTCGCTTCGGTTGGGAAAGCGTTCTACCAATTGCTCATAGACTTTGATGGCATTCGGATAATCTTGTTTGCTTTGGTAATAGGCTCCCAACATTTGTCGATACCAGAAATTGTCCGGTTCCAATTCTACCGCCTTTTGCAACAGGTTGTGTGCGCGTTGCGGTTGTTCCAAATAGAGATAGAATTGTGCCAATTCATACATGGCTGCTGCAGAACGAGGATTTAGAGCCAGACAGTGCTCATACAATTCCATCGCTGCAGCATAATCTTCTTTTTGTTTCAAGCGTGTCGCTTCAAGGAAATAATAGTCGTACTTTCTTGCCTGCTCATAAGAAAGCGCAGAATTTGTCTCTTTTGATAGGGTGAGTTTTCGCCCCGAAGTGCAAGCACCGGTCAGTCCCAGCCAAAAGAGACAAACCATCACTCCCAACCATTGGGAACATACGGCTCGTATGGTTCTGTAGCTTCGTTGGTTTGCCATTGTTGTCTTACCTCATTTTCTTTGAATCATTTCTTTCCGGTATGTCCGAATCCACCGGCTCCACGTTCAGTCTCATCCAATATTTCGACTGTCTCCCACTCCACTTGTTCGTGTTGGGCTATGACCATTTGGGCGATTCGTTCTCCATTTTCAATAACAAAATCTTCGGTCGACAGGTTGACAAGGATGACACATATTTCTCCCCGATAATCTGCATCGATGGTTCCTGGGGAGTTCAATACCGTGATACCTTTTTTAATAGCCAATCCACTTCTTGGACGCACTTGTGCTTCATATCCTTCGGGTAAAGCAATATACAGCCCGGTGGGAACGAGGCAACGTTGCATGGGTTTAAGAAGAATGGGGGTTGTCAGGTTGGCACGCAAATCCATGCCGGCAGAAGCTGTCGTAGCATAACTAGGCAGCGAATGTTGTGATTTATTAATTATTTGTACTTTCATTTGGATGAGAGTCTATTGGTTAGTTTTGCAAAAATAAAGGAAATTCGCTTAAACAGCCCTACTTTTTCTGGAAAAGTAAAGAATACTCTATTTTTTTACGCTACTTTTGCATTTCAAAGAGTAAAATGAAATATGAATTGCATGGAATGGTTACGTTTGATTTCAAATAAAAGGTTGGGACTAGAGGAGATTCATTCAGCTCGAAAAGATGACCGTACAGAGTTTCAGAGGGATTATGACCGTTTGATATTTTCAGCTCCTTTCCGTAGGTTGCAAAACAAAACGCAGGTATTCCCATTGCCGGGAAGTGTCTTTGTTCATAATCGTTTGACGCATAGTTTGGAAGTCTCTTGTGTGGGGCGTTCTTTGGGGTGTAATGTCTCTAAATCGTTGATAGCGAAACATCCCGAGTTGGCCGATACGCATGTTGAAGAAATCGGTTCGATTATCGCAGCGGCTTGTTTGGCACATGATTTGGGCAACCCACCTTTCGGACATTCCGGAGAAAAGGCCATCGAGACTTATTTTTCAGAAGGAGAAGGCCGAAAGTTTCGTAAAGACTTGTCGGAGAGTGAATGGAGCGATTTGGTTCATTTTGAGGGAAATGCAAACGCCTTTCGCTTACTGACTCATCAATTTTGTGGACGTAGAAAAGGAGGGTTCGTGATGACCTATTCTACGTTGGCCAGCATTGTGAAGTATCCTTTTGCTTCAAGCTTGGCCGGTGGAAAGAGCAAATTCGGTTTCTTTGTTAGCGAGCAGAACGACTATGAATGTATCGCAGAAGAGTTGGGCATTGTTCGCTTGAATTCCTCTTCCGAACCGCCCCGTTATGCCCGTTATCCGTTGGTCTATTTGGTAGAGGCTGCC
>JAFUNW010000331.1 GCA_017472905.1 Bacteroidaceae bacterium | reverse complement strand
CTCCTTTAATTATTAAGGTACAAAAGTAGAAAAAAGCATTGATATAATCAACAGAAATTGAAAGATTCGTCTTGTAGGAATGGTTTATTAACAGAATTCCGGTTTTCAGGATACGGAAATCAAATTGTGAAAATAAAATCTGCAAGTTGTATCCTAAAATCTGCTGCCTTGCTCTTTCTCGTTTGCCGTGCAGCAGATTTCTTTCCGCCGTGCAGCAAAAGTTCGTCTGCTGCACGGCAAAAAATGTTCCGCAAGGCAGCAGATTTTTGTGAGCAAGTCGAAGAAAAAAAGAAAGTTGTAGGACAATAAAATTTTCCTTGTAGGGCAGTAAAAATCCGGAAGCAAATGGTTTGGTAAGATGCGGTAGATTTGACTTTGATTTGAACTTAAATATGCAGATAAACTTTGATTTGTAGAGCTTATTTTTTGTTATAAGCAGATTTCTTCCTTACTTTGCATGGCAAAAGTATTAGCAGAGACCTTGAATAAGACATTTAGTATACGTGTTTCTGAAAGTTAATGGTTTGAAAATAAAAATAATACAGAAATATATGAAATGAAAAGTTTAGCTTTATGAAAAGAAGTTTATTATTACTTTTGTTGGCATTTCCTTTTAGTATGTCAGCGCAACAAAAAGGGGAAATTACGAATGAAATGTTGAAAGAAATCAAGTCTGGTTATGTCGGCAATGCTACAGACAAAGCATTGTTGAATGCTATCTCTTCGAACGATATTCGCAAGTTGGCTGTTAATCGCGAGAATCTGGTAGGGATGGATACTCATTTCAGTCATCGCGTCAAGTCGCGAGGGATTACCAATCAACTGCAATCGGGACGCTGCTGGCTTTTCACCGGTTTTAATGTGTTGCGTGCCAAGATGATGGCTAAACATAACATTTATAAAATGGAGTTCTCACAAGCTTACAGCTTTTTCTGGGATCAATTGGAGAAGTCCAATTTGTTTCTTCAAGGTATCATTGATACGCGTGAACGTCCGTTGACCGATCAAATGGTCGAGTGGTTGTTAAAACATCCGCTGAGCGATGGAGGCACTTATACGGGAGTAGCTGATTTGGTCGCAAAATATGGATTGGTTCCCAAAGAAGTGATGCCGGAGAGCTACAATTCAGACAATACGACCCGCATGGCCTCTTTGTTGAAAGAGAAATTGCGTGAAGATGCGATGATATTGCGTAAAAGTGCGGAATCTGGAGCTTCTCAGAAAGAACTTCAAAAGCAAAAGACTACGATGTTGGCGACCATTTACCGGATGCTGGTGCTGACCATCGGGGAGCCGGTGATGGAGTTTGATTGGGCACCGAAAGATGCAAACGGAAAAACGGTGGGCGAAGTCAAACATTATACTCCGCAATCCTTTTACGCAGAATGGATAGGAGAGGACTTGAATGCCGACTACGTAATGTTGATGAACGATCCAAGTCGTGAGTATTGGAAGACCTACGAAATCGATTACGACCGTCATGTTTACGATGGACACAATTGGCTCTATGTGAACCTTCCGGTAGAGGAGATTAAAAAGATGGCCGAAGCCTCTATCAAAGACAGCACCATGATGTATTTTTCGTGTGATGTAGCCAAATCACTTGATTCTGCACGTGGCTTGTTGGACTTGAAGAACTATGATTACGGTTCTCTTTTCGGTACAACTTTCGGAATGAACAAAAAAGAGCGGATTCAAACTTTTACGAGTGGTTCAAGCCATGCCATGACTTTGATGGCAGTCGACATAGCTGAAGACGGTACCTATAAGAAATGGATGGTGGAAAACAGTTGGGGAGCTTCGCATGGACATCAAGGTCACTTGATTATGACCGAGGAATGGTTCGATGAATTCATGTTTCGTTTGGTAGTAAATAAAAAGTATGCACCGAAAAAGGTCCTTGAATTGTTGGATGAAAAGCCAATCAGACTTCCGGCATGGGACCCCATGTTTGCAGAAGAAGAGTAGGGTTATTGCTATCCCTATGTGACAATAAGAACATTTCCGTAATCTTCCGAAAGTTATCTTGAGGGGATTACGGAATTTTTTCTTTATTTCTTTTATTAAAATGAAGCCTAAACATTTTTATTTTATGTAAATTTGCCGACAAATTGATAAAACCATTATTTATTATTTATATGGCAAACATAATAAAATTACGTAAAGGCTTGGACATTAATCTGAAAGGAAAACCTGTTCAGGAGACATTTGACGTAAAGCAATCAGCCGGTTATGCACTGATGCCGGATGATTTTACGGGTGTCACTCCGAAAGTGGTGGTCAAAGAGCAGATGAGTGTTAAAGCCGGTGATGTCTTGTTTGTAGACAAGAATCACCCGGAGGTTAAGTTCGTTTCTCCGGTCAGCGGTACGGTTACAGCCGTTGAACGCGGCGCACGCCGCAAAGTGCTCAGTGTACGGGTTGAAGTATCCGGCAATGAGGTCGTAGATTTTGGTAAAAAGAGTGTAGCTTCGCTTTCTGCGGAAAGTGTGAAGGCAGCTTTGCTCGAAGCCGGTCTTTTTGCATTCATTAAACAACGTCCCTATGATGTGGTGGCTAATCCGAATGTAGCTCCTAAGGCTATTTTCGTGTCAGCATTCGACTCCAAACCATTGGCTCCTGATTTTGAATATGTTTTGAAAGGCCAGGAGACAGATTTCCAAACCGGTTTGGATGCGTTGGCAAAAATGGCATCGGTTTACTTGGGAGTCAGCGCTTCGCAAAAATCAGAAGCATTGTTGCAGGCCAAGGGTGTTACAGTGAATGTTTTCGATGGTCCTCATCCGGCCGGAAACGTAGGTGTACAAATTAATCATGTCGCTCCCATCAGCAAAGGTGAGGTCGTTTGGACTATCGGTGCGGAAGAAGTTATTTTCATCGGTCGTTTGTTCAATAACGGACATGTTGATTTTACCCGTACGATAGCTTTAGCCGGTTCGGAAGTTGTGAAACCGGCTTATTGCCGCATGGTAATCGGAGCACAACTATCCGGTTTATTGGATGGTCGCATTGTTAGCGGAAAATCCTTGCGCATCATTAACGGAAATGTACTTACCGGTACGAAAACTACGGCCGATGGCTATTTATCTGCTGCTGCTAATATGGTAACCGTAATTCCGGAAGGAGATGATGTACACGAAATGTTAGGTTGGATCATGCCTCGCTTCAATGATTACAGTACCAGTCGCTCATATTTCAGCTGGCTGATGGGTAAGAAAGAGTACACGATGGATGCTCGTATTAAAGGTGGCGAACGTCACATGATAATGAGTGGTGAATACGACCGTGTTTTCCCGATGGATATTCTGCCGGAATATTTGATTAAGGCTATCATCGCCGGTGATATTGACCGTATGGAAGCTTTGGGTATCTATGAAGTGGCACCTGAAGACTTTGCCCTTTGTGAGTTTGTTGATTCATCAAAATTGGAACTGCAGCGCATTGTTCGTCAAGGACTCGATGCCTTGCGTAAAGAGATGGAGTAAACTGAGAATTATGAATTAAGAATTATGAATTGCGGATTCAGATGTCCGTTTTGCGTAGTTAAGTCTCTGCAATCGGATGAAAGAATTCAATTCAGAATTGAAAAATATGAAAGCAT
>JAFUNW010000330.1 GCA_017472905.1 Bacteroidaceae bacterium | reverse complement strand
TCGTTCTTGGTCTTCAAATAATCATTGGCCACCAGAGTGACAAACCCCTTGCGCACTTCGTTGTTGGGAAAATCCAGCAGGAAGGTGTTCATGGACAAATCACAATCCTTAATGGTCAGATAACCGCTCTGGAAAATCATAGGCAGAGGTTTCTCCACATCGGCCTTGTAATCAATGAACTCGCTGGGGTCATAGTAGCGGCCCGTTATCTCGTCCAAGTTCTCATCAGTGTGGTTGAGCAGACGCACGAGATAGGTAGGCGTACCGGTACGGAACCAATAATCATCTACCCGTTGTGACGCGAAAGCATTGAGCAAACTGAAAGGATTGTAAATATCCGTCAGATTGTCACTGAAATGATAACCGTCATACTGGCGTTTCAAGAAGAGCTTCATCTCCTCTTCATCGTATTTATAACGAACGGCCAACTCTTTGATGGGTGCATCAAAATAACTGTAAAGTTCCTCTTCCGTAATGCCGCACAAAGCTTCATAACGCCTGTCCATACTGATGTCGGCCGGTTGGTTGAAACCACTGAATACGCTCACTTGCGAAAACTTAGTTACGCCAGTGAGCAAGACAAACTGAAGGTCTGCATCCGCAGCTTTGAATACAGAATAAAAGCCTTTCAGAATATTGCGGTTTACATCCTCCAACAGGCGATGTTCACCGTCTATCTCCGCTGTCAGGTTCGTATCAAGTACATCTAAGACGGGCTTGTCGTATTCATCAATCAGTACCACAGAACGACGACCGTATTGTTCATGGGCACGTTTCAAGACACCGGCAAAACGATCACCTATCGTGTTCTTGTTTGGAGTCTTACCATAAATATTCTCCCACGAAGCAACAGCATCTTCTATTTTTGTCTCCAAAGTGCCTGCTTTGGTAAAATCCATCCCATTGAAGTCTATATGAAACACCGGATACTCCTTCCATTCCTGTTCTAGCTCATCAATAGCCAACCCCTTGAACAGTTCTTTCTTCCCTTGGAAATAGGCTTTTAAGGTAGATACAAGCAGACTCTTTCCGAAACGGCGCGGACGGCTCAGGAAATAGATTGTTCCTTGGGTCACGAGGTCATAAATGAGTGCAGTCTTATCGACATAGACATAACCATTTTCTATGATTTTCTCAAATTCCTGTATTCCTATCGGGTATTTCATACGTTTGTCTCTTTTTAAAGGGTTTACGGTTACCGTCTGCAAATATAGACAAAATATTCCGATTTACTAATTTCGGCTAAAACTTTTAAGGATTATCTGCTTTACAGACCTATTTACAAACGGATTAAACGTTAGAAGGTCAAATTCCCTTTCCCAATATAAATACATAATAGCGGAACTGATAGTACTGATTACCAAAGAGATTCTCTGAAAAAAATATTTTCGACTCGCTTCGCGAGTATTGGTGAAGAGCGGGCTTTGTTTATGCCCGCTCAAATGAATTAAATAAATCAAATAGTGAATGCGCTACGCTTTTATTCTGTAACGGAATATAAGCATTTGCAACGTGCAAAACTCATTCTATCGGCAAATTATTGTTTCGCATCACAACAGATGCTTATACTCGGAACACGTTAAATTATTATTTTGCCCACAAGCGAATCAATTCTAGATTTCCTGTTCCAATTTCTTCTCTCCATTCTGGAAAGACTTTATCTATTATTTTGATTTCTTTTGTGTTACCCGGAGGAAAGGTTGTCATAGATGAACCTATTAACTTTTTTACATAATATGTAGTCTCAATGCCTTGAGCAGATCTGAAATCTTCAGAAAAAGAATAGTTAAGATAACATCCTATATTAAATAATGTATTTTCTTCTGTATATTCTTTGATTTTTCCACTTTCCACATCCTTAAATTTATGATGTAAGCACCACAAACGCTTTTGTCCACCCATTCCGACTTCATCAAAATAGAATAAATCACCTAATGCTTTTTCACTTCCCGGAGTAAGGATAGGAACATCATCAAGGAAAACAGCACTTTTAGGAGGAATTGAAACATAACGTTGAGCATAAGTTATTGTTGAGGTTGAAGAGCCTTTACTTCCACCTATATTTACCCCTCCAAGTGCGGTTCCCGCAATACCTCCAATCCCAACTGCATTGGCAATTGCACCAGCATTTACACCTATACCGATAGATTGTCCAACAGTTGTAGAAGTTATTGTCGGAGTATAGATTACAGAGGCAACATCATTTTTCTTTATGTAAGATGTACCAAGGTCTACAAAAATAATTTGGTCACTTTTATTCGTTATTTTAATACGTAAAGTGGGATATGGTCCCAAGGCATAATCAGTATTTGCAAATCTAGTATAAATACCATATTGTACACAGATGTTGTTATCTTGCGTTACCGAAGAATTACTCTTTGCCAAGAAATACCAAACAGCATTAGCTTTTTTAGCTTCCATTACATTTGCTAACATAAAAAACAACAAGAACAACAATGTTATTTTCTTCATTTTTTCTCAATATTAAATTCTTTCCCCTACTCACTTTTCACGGCTTTTCAGGTTACTCCGTAGTCCCTTAAAATCATTGAGATACACGCACAAAAAAAGCGAGGAACTTTCAGACTATCTCGCTCTCTTAGGTGTTTGGCGTTACCTTGACTCACAAAATAGCACAAAAGCCCACGCTTATCACGTGAGCATTTTATACATATTCTTCCGAGTCATATTAGTCGCCAAACTTTTAGAGAGAAAGAATAAGCTAAAACGCTTTTCCAATATGTTTAAAATGTGCGCATCGAATTACGCGCTATGCTTCATCGGCAAAATCCTTTTATTTGTTAATATTCAGTTTATCGCGGCAAAGATAATGGAAAATTCTTAGAACAGCCTACAGATAGAGGAAAAGATTGAAATAAAAGTTCCCAAAACTTTTCACTTTTTCAGCAAAAGTTTCGTATGTAGAAGAAACTTTTGTTATTTTTGCCTTGACAATAGTCAAGAGAAAACATCAAATAAACGAAACATATTAATTCAACCTAAAAAAGACAATGAAAACGCTCAAAAAACTATGCTTGGCTACCATTTTGTTCATGGTATCCGGCTTTCACATCGCAGCACAAGAAGATGTGACAAAATTCTTTTTAACGAACCACGACTTTGACAGTAATTTCGACTATCAGTCGGGGAACACAACAGTGGTGAAAGAAGAAATCAAGGAAATAAAAGGATGGATTCCAGACCTCAGTGCCACGTATACCATCACCGGCGTATACGAATATGGCTTCAAGGGAACCTACAATAGTTCCTCTGTTCCGGCAGAAAGCTACACCGGAGGAGCCGGAGGTGGATTGGCACTCTCTACCGGATGGGACCAAACGTTTTGCTATTACCAAAATGTAACATTGCCTGCCGGAACTTATACAATCAATGTTCCGACATACAACGGAAAATCAGTCAGTGCAGGTACCTCCAAACTAGCTTGGATTCCTACTAGCGGAACTACGGTCAGCTCTACCCTAGCTGCATATCCCTCCAAAAAATGGACGCTCGACCAGATAACGTTCACTTTATCCAAACAAACTACCGGAAAAGTACAAATAGGATACAAAGCTGCATCCGGAGGTTCTGCTAATTCGGCCAATCTCCTCATAGATTATGTACAGATATTAGCAACAGACATGACCGTAAACAAAACGGGACTCAAGACCAACTTACAGACGGCCAATAAACTCTACGGAACGGGTACGGGAATAGAAGCCGACAGTCTGAAAAAGACAATCGATGCTGCACAAATAGTATATGACAATACCGAAAGTACCATGCCCCAAGTTCTGGAAGCCAATTACTTATTGGAATGTACAATGGAATACTACCGCATTGTCAATGCATCTGAAACCAATCCGCTTGACTGCACCAGCTATATACAAAACCCCTCTTTCGAAACAAACGGTACAACCGGATGGACTGTAAAAAACATGGGTACGCAAAGCAATGCTGTATTCACCCTCAAGAATGGAACTTATTATATTGAGACATGGGTCAACATCGGAAGTCAAATTGATGATGCTTCAGCTACACAGACGTTGAAGAACCTTCCGATCGGAAACTATAAATTAATGGCCAACGCACTTCATATACAACAGAACGGAACAGGAAGTACAGTCAACAAAGGAAGTGCACAAACAGGAGTCTATCTTTTTGCCGGAAGCAACAAGGTAGCGGTCAACTCTATCAAGCAATATGCTGTAACATTCTCTATCTTTGAAGAAAAGAATGAAACAGAAATCGGATTGATTGCAGAAAATCCCACAGGAAACTACCTTTGTTTGGATAATTTTAGATTGCAATACATCGGAGCCATCTCTTCTGCCAGCTATGTACAAGAGATAGAACAACTGATTGCTTTGGGAGAAGAATATATTCATAAAGGTGTTCAAACGACTGCATCGGAATCGCTCACAACAGCCATGAACGCGGGTAAGACTGCGTTGCAAGGTATAGGTACGGACGAAAATGGAAATACTCTCTATGATTCGGAAAGTTTAAGTGCAGCCAGAACCCAACTGCTTGATGCAATGGAGTTGGCAAAAGCGTCACGTGCTCTCTACGACCAATTGAAATCACGCATTGACTACGGACAGAAAGTCTGCGATTGGTGGGAAGGAGACGAACGCAAAGCAAACGGTTTGAATAACCTAAAAACCTATTTGGAGACAGCAAACCAAAAACTGACGGATTATACACTGACAGATAACGGAATAAAAAGTGCAACGAATATATTGAACAGCAGAATCAAAGTTGTAGACAAGAAGATTTATTGCAGTTCCAATGCATGCGGAACAGAAACCCAACTTAACCAATCAACCAGCCAATGGTGTTACGAACGCAGTATGCAGTCTAAACATTGGATTATCTTTTGGGAAGCCGGCTATGGAACAAGCGCTCCCGCCTCTGTAGAATCCATACTCAATACGGCCGACAACGTATTTGAATATTATGCCAACGAACTCAAATTCATCACCATCAATCAAGGAACCTCCAAGACCGACAACTACAAGATGATTATTCGCCTGCGCCATACCGAAGACTGGGAAGCAAGCGGAAGCGGTATTGACAATACCATCGGATTGCTCACCTTGTCGCGTTGGGCTTACACTTCACGCGAAGGACAAACCTTGGCACACGAAATCGGCCATTGTTTCCAATATCAGACCCATTGCGACAATAACAATTGGAATGGATGGATGTACAATTGGGGAAGCGGAAACTACAACGTATTCTGGGAAATGTGTGCACAATGGCAAGCCTATAAGTTCTATCCAAACATGCAATTCAACAACGAATGGTTGACTAACACACTGAACGGGCTGCACAAACATCCGCTCTGTGTAGACCTGCGATACAACAACTACTTCATTCAAGACTACTTTGCTCACAAACATGGAATAGACATTCTCGGACGACTTTGGAATGAATCCAGAAACCCGGAAGACCCTTTGCAGGCTTATATGCGATTAACGATGAATACCTCCTTAAGTGCAGCTGAGAAATTAGATCAACTGAACGATGAAATGTGGGAATACGGTGCTCGCATGACAACATTCGATATGGACCACATCCGCACAAAAGGAGCCGGAACCATCGGTAAACGCAGCCAGACTAAACTGACCAAAGATAGCGAAGGCTTTTGGAGTCCGACAACAGCCGACTGCATTGAAAACTTCGGTAACAATGCCATCCGACTGAACGTACCTTCCGGAGCAAAGACCGTATATGTAGACTTCATCGGTGAAGCCGGAAAGAGCGGCTATACGACATACAACGTAACAAAAGCAGGATGGAGATATGGATTCGTTGCACTTCAGAAAGACGGCACACGAATATATGGAGACATCGCCACAGCCGATTACAACAATCCCGAAGGCTCTATCGCATTTGAATGTCCGGCTAATTGTGCTTACCTTTGGCTCGTTGTCAGCGGTGCACCAACAGCATACTGGACACGCGACTGGATTGACTGGGATGGAGTACAAGGCAATAAAGAACAATGGCCCTACAAAGTCAAATTCTATCAGACCAATGTATATGGCAATGCCAACAACAATACCTATCCGGACGCAATCTCCGAAATCAACTCCGACACTCCCCGTCCCCAAGACAACAATGTTTACTCCATTACCGGACAATTGGTACGGAAAGGCTCAACTTCATTGGAAGGATTACCAAGCGGATTTTATATCATTAATGGTAAAAAGGTAATCAAGTAACAAACTTGCTTTTTTGAAGCAACATAAAAAAGTGAAAAAAGTTCAGGTGCATGCACCTGAACTTTTTTCGTTTATAGTAAGCCTTCTTTGCAGAGAAAATGAATAAGCAGATTCATCTTCACTAGTATGTATTTTCTGTAATTTAGTAGAAAAGTATCCTTTTACAAACATGATAGGTTCAAGTCAAAATCAAACAAGAAACGAAGACAAATATCTCCTAGAACTTCATCATTACCATAACGCGGATACCATGCTTGTTTACGTCCGGTAATCCAAGGTAGTTGATGCGCCGAACG
>JAFUNW010000329.1 GCA_017472905.1 Bacteroidaceae bacterium | reverse complement strand
TGGCTGCATCTGTGAAAAAAGAGATGTAACGTACACCGGTACTGATTAAATGGGTTCGTGCCCCACCGCTTAATAGCCAAGCCCATTCATTTGGGTCAAATCCATGATTGCGCTGCCAATACCCTTTGATGGATGCCAAGATAATGAAAGCTCCCCAAAGGTAGAGAAAGTAATGGATATCTTTTTGTTTTCTTATTATCAGAGAAAATATCAATATAATAAAAAATGAATGGAAAGCCAAAGGACGTATTTCTTGAAACCATGCTGCGTATTGATATCCGATTCCACAAGTATTGTTGAACAACTGTATCAAACAGAATATAATCCAGATACTATATAATAATAGAAAAGGAGTGACCTCTTTTTTAAGTTTATTTTCTTTTTTGAAGATTTGTAGAAACAGACTAAAAAGAAGAAACAATAGGAGGGCATCCATCGTAACAGATATGGGAATAGGGTAGTGGAAATACCTGATAGCTCCCATGATGGTGTAGTTGAAACAGAATAGAATAATGAAAAGAATAACGGGACGATATATTAGCGTGGCAACCAATATTAAACATAGTGGCAATATCCCTATGATAGCAGCAAAGGATAGATTTCCTTGAGAAGTATAATAAATGAGACAGAGTAGTCCCGGCATTAATAATGCTAGGATACTCCATCTTCCTTTAAAATGTTCTTTGATGTCCGATAAATATTCTTTCATTGTGCATGTTTGTTTTCAACAGCAGTCAATCCGAGTTGTGAAATTCGATAAATGAAATTCTTCAACGGAGTATAAGGTGGTAATTGGCCTGTAAATTCTTCCACCGCATTTCGGTCGGCTTGTGTTAAATATATAAACATACAATCTTTTTTCTCTTCGCTTAGGTTTTGGTTCAAATTGCTGAAGATTTTCTGATCAGTATCTTTCCAAGTACGATTGGCACGAGTAACCATCAAGTTGATAGTTGCCATATTCAGCAATGATGGCGCAATGGAATAGTCCCGTAAACAGGGATATTCAATTAAAAGAATTTCGTCTTCATGAATGTCCGGACATAAATCTTTGGCATCTTTGGCTAAAACATATTTGCTGTCTTCCGACAAGAAGTCTTCATCGTATGTTAAACGGCGAACAGATAATCCAAGTGTATTCCAGTATTCCTCCAACTCGTTTGCGATGAGGCTTTTACCGTCTTTCTCTTCAGCACTAAGCAAATTGATGATATTTTGTTGTCCGGGTTTGATGTATGGTAAAAGGGTTTTGCTGATGTATCGCATTGCCATGTTGTTGATGATTTTGTTGAAACGGCGATAGCGTAGTGTACTTGCTTTGGGGAATGCTCCCAATACTTTTCCTCCTGTTATACTTTCTGTTCTCCTACGGTCGCGTAAAGTATGATCCAATAGTTCAATGATAAAGAAGTATCCGGCAATGAACATGAATGTCAGTGCATAGGCTGCCAACAATATCAACAGTCGGTTTGTAGGCATGGCAGTTAACGGAAACAACGGCGGATTTAATACTTTGAGGGTTGCAGTTGTCATTTGCAAATTACGTTTGCGAAGACGAGCTGAATTAAGTGCTTTCAGCATCTCCATGTAGTTGCCCTCAATGAAACTGATATGACGTTCTTTTCGATTAATAGTCGCTCCAATGGGTGAAAAATACAAGAAGTCTTCGTCCAAATCCTTACGTTGTATTTTCATCGCATTCATTTCTGCTTTTGCTTTTTCTCCAATAACAACCTGGTCTAACCAACGGAGTGCTACATTTTTTACATCCACATTGTTTACGCTACTGTTTTCTGTAGTGATGTCTATCGTCAATTGTTTGATACGTTCTTCTGCATCATATAATTCTTTTCTTGTTTTATCCAGAGTTTCATTGATTTCTGAATTTCCGCCTTCATTCATCAATTCCAAATTGGAAATACGAGATTTAAGTCGAGAGATTTTATTCAATTCGTCCATGAAATCGTTGTTTCCACGAATGATTTTTGCTTGAGAACCTAATTTTTGGTCATAAAAGTCAGCCAAAGCTTTGGCCGCAGAATAATCTAACAACAAGTTACGTTGTTTTTCTCGATGTTCAGCATCCATTACAGCAACCATTTTGGTTTGTTCACCATAATTGATGATGCGTTTAGCTACATTATACGAAATCAGTGAATCTTCGGCATTGGTCAACAATTTGTATAGTCGTGCAACTTCTCCTTCAAAAAAGCGGATAACATTGTCTGTCTCACCGAATCGAATCTCTTGGTATTGATTGATGAATTCTTCATTTAAGATTTCCAACGTGTTGTATGCAATGCCCGGATCATTGGCTGAATAACCAATTTCAATCATATCACTGTTTTCCAATCGAGCAACTTTTATTTTTGCGGATAAAACACCGATGCTGAAATAAGGATGGCTATAATTCAACAATCCATAAATGAAATTATCAGCAGAGGGACGTTCATAAGCTCTTAAATTGGCAACCGTTTTCCGTTCGCTCCTTTTATCTATCAACGCTTTAATTTCTGGAGGAACAATTGCATTTAGTTGACGAAAATGTTCTGCAGTAATATAATTGTTATTTTGATTTTCATTTCCGTAAATCATCACTTTTGTGAACAGACGTAAAGAAACTTCTTTCAATGTTCTTTCTGTTGTGATGATGTGAATCAAGTTGGCCATGTTGGTTGCGGAGTTGGTAACACTCACGCTAGAACCTGTTTCTATATTGTAGCCCGATATAATACCGGTGTAGATAGTTGTTTTTACATTGTATTCTTTTTCCATATTGCGGGTCATAAACCACGCAATGAATAAGGCTATTAAAGGAATAATGGCCAAATACCAACGAATACGATATAAAAAGCGGACGATGTATCTAAAGTATTCCATAATTCTTTTTTATTTTTTATTTTCCTGGAGTTGGGTATTGGTAATCACATTCGTAATAATCGGAGTATGGGTCATGATCTCAAGAAGAATAATGTCCGTACTGATTTGAGATTGAATTGTTTGATATGATTGTATTGCTTCATTTTCGTAACGTTTCACATCTGCTAATTCTACCATACTAGCCTGATTGTTACGGAATCTTTGTTCTACCATCAAACCGGCTCCTCGATAGGCTGCGGCATTTTCGGCAGCTGTTTTAAGAGCGATTAGATTATTGGTAATACGTACATATATCGTAGCGATTTTCTGTTTAAGTTCTTCGAATGCAATTTCTTTTTCTATTGAGGCTTTTTCTACGGCTATGCGTCTTCGATTGATGCGTCCGCCGAGGTCAAACAAAGATTCAAGTCCAACGTTTACACTTGCACCAACGTTCCAGTAATTACTTTCTACACCGTTGGAAAAAGTATATAAAGGTGTACTTATGTCGGTTGCTGTTGCAGTAGAACTTGTATTACCGTATGAATAATTAGCATGTACGCGAAAAAACTCAAGAAAAGCTCGTTTTTCTTTTGATAACAATTTGTTTGCTAATTGTCTTTCTTTTTCTAATAGTTCAATGGTCGGAGATGACTTGGCATTTTCGAACAACGTCCCTAAAGGAGGAAGTTGAAATGCTGAATAATCAATACTCCCCATTGTATTAGAGTCGAAGAAACCGGCTTGAATCTGTTCTTCTGTTCCGGAGGTACGCAGTGTGTCAACAGCATTTTGCTGACTGTAGGCTGTGATACCTCCTAACCATCCTAAAATTGCAAATAAAAAAAATCTTTTACTCATCCTTTTAACCTTTAAACTTTCTATAATTAGACACAAATAAGATTCTTATACATTTTCTTTTTGTACGAATGCAGACAATGTTCGAATGATAATTTTTATATCAAGCATAAATGAATATGTTCGTCCATATGTGATATCCAATTGTTTGCGTTCTTCCGCAGACAATTTTCCGGAATCGCCTCTTTTTTCTACTTGCCACAATCCGGTAAGTCCTGCCGGAGCAATGGAACGGTCTATACTTTCATCGTTAGTCAACAGTTCTGCTTCATATAAGGGAAGAGGACGATTTCCTACTACAGACATATCTCCGCGTAGGATATTAATAAGTTGAGGTAGCTCATCAATGCTATATTTTCTGATGAAACGTCCAACTTTGGTAATGCGTGGGTCGTTTTCTATTTTTACGAAAGCATTTTCTTGATGGATATGCTTTTGGGTATTGAAGTCTTGTTCCGAAATAATGTAATCATCAGAAATTAACATTACATCTTCCTCTGCCATAAATGCTCCATTGGTAGCAGAACTTTTTTCCTCGGAATTGTTATATTGATTTAATTGTTCATATTCTTTTAGACGTTTGTCGGCATCAATATACATGCTTCTAAATTTGATAAAATCAAATATTTTATAATTGCTTCCGACCCGTTTACTCTTGTACCATATAGGACCCTTGCTTTCAAGTTTGATAGCAATGGCTGTTAGTAAAAATACAGGTGATAATACGATTAATGCAACAATAGAGAATATAATATCAAATATACGTTTCCACAGCGGAATCTTGAAATGCAGAATTTGTTGTTTACTTGTTTGTTCTGCAAAGAGCAATTCTTTTTTATGATCAATGAATTCCAATTTTTGCTCTATCTCTTGCATGGATGCGGTAACGGTCAAAGTGTCGTTAATTCCCGAAGATAGATAGGCTGATTTTTCACAACTGTCAATTGTGTCTACCAATAATATGAAATAACATTGCGATAAATGCTGACGAAGAAATCTAATAGCTGTCATATCTTCATTCAAGCTGCGTTTTTCATATATGATGATAAAGTAATTGCTCTTTTCGGATGAAAGCTTTTGTTTGCATACGCGAATTACTTCTTTGTAGCTCGAACAGAATAAGACGTCTGTCTTAGGCAGATGCTTGAATTTTTCTTGTAGGGTTGTGCTTGTTCCTAAAAAAACAGTGTGAACCATATTCTCTTTATCTACTCTTGATGTTTGGTTATTGGACTTTTTCAATAATAGGGAATCA
>JAFUNW010000328.1 GCA_017472905.1 Bacteroidaceae bacterium | reverse complement strand
GGCATCAACGATAGCAAACTGTTTACATGCTCCCTGTTTGACATAAAGCACGCGCGTAATCAGACTTCCACACTGACAAACCACCGCACGCCCCAGTTCGAAATGCACAGTCTGGTGAGGATGTAGTTTCAAGTGCTTGTGATAGGTAGCAAAATAGGCTGCAAAGTCCGGAACGGCTTGCCGATTGGGATGTTGGTAGTCCACTCCCAAACCTCCGCCTACATTGATGTGTTCCACAATTATCTGGCGCTTGAACAACTGCTCTTGCAGTTGGTTCACCCGGTTGCAGAGAGCCAAGAAGTCGCCCATGTCGAGAATTTGCGAACCAATATGAAAATGAAGCCCCACAAACTTCACGTTCGGCAAAGCCTCAGCACGGTCAATGACCCGTTCCATATCCTCCATCGCAATGCCAAATTTGTTTTCTGCCAGTCCGGTAGTGATGTTTGCATGGGTGTGCGCTCCGACATTGGGGTTGATTCGGAATGCTACCCGTGCTGTTTTCCCTTTGGCAGCCGCCAGCTCGTTGATAATCTCCAACTCGGGAAGCGACTCTACGTTGAAACAGAAAATATCATAATCTAAACCCAAATTGATTTCCCAATCGCTCTTTCCGACTCCGGCATAAACGATTTTTTCAGCAGGAAAACCGGCTTGCAACGCTGCACGAATTTCGCCACCGCTCACGCAATCGGCTCCCAATCCGTTCTCACGGATAATCCCCAAAACTTTGGGATTGGCATTGGCCTTGACAGCATAGTGAACACAAAAGTTATCGTATTTTCCGGCCTCCTCATTGAGCTTGGCCAGCGTTGTGCGCAGAAGATTCGTATCGTAGTAGTAGAAAGGAGTGCGCAACTCCTTGAATTTTTCTATAGGAAATGTACCTTTCATAAAGGGTAATATGAAAAAACGGTTGGCAGAAACTCATTCCTGCCAACCGTTTGTTATATATTGCTTATTTGTTATTGAACAACGTGTCGCTAAGATTTTGCAAAGCACGCTTCTTGTCTTCCTCCCGGATTAGGAAAGAAATGTTGTAGTTGCTTCCTCCGTAAGAAATCATCCGAACGGGAACGTCTTTCAAAGCCTGCAACGCACGGGTTTCAAAGCCGACATTCTCCCAAGTCAAGTCGCCCACCACGCAGATGATGCACATGTTTTCATCGACCGTGACGGTTCCGTACTTCTTCAAGTCGGCAATGATTTCCGAAAGGTGCTTGGTATTGTCTATCGACATGGAAACACCAACCTCCGAAGTACAAACCATGTCGATGGAAGTTTGATAACTTTCGAAAATCTCGAAAACCTTGCGCAAGAAACCATGCGCCAAAAGCATGCGGCTCGATTTTATCTTGATAGCCGTAATATTATCTTTGGCAGCGACTGCTTTAATCTTTCCGTGCTCGGTTTCGTTCGAAATCATGGTTCCCGGAGCTGCGGGGTCCATCGTATTGAGCAGACGAACGGGGATGTTAGCATATTTAGCCGGTTGAATACAAGTGGGGTGAAGTATCTTCGCGCCGAAATAGGCTAGTTCGGCTGCTTCTTCAAAGTGCAACTGACGAACCGGCGATGTATGATCCACGATACGAGGGTCGTTATCGTGCATTCCGTCTATGTCTGTCCAAATCTGAATCTCCGAAGCTCCTACAGCTGCACCGACCAACGATGCGGTGTAGTCGCTTCCGCCCCGTTGCAAATTGTCAATCTCGCCGTAAGCGTTGCGACAGATGAATCCTTGGGTAATGAAAATCTCTGCTTCGGGATATTTAGCCAATTGCAAAGCCAGTTTCTCACGAATATAGACGGGATCCGGCTCGGCATTCTTATCGGTTCGCATATAGTCCAAGGCCGGAATCAACACAGCGTTCACTCCTTGCTCTTGTAAATAGTTGGTCATCATGTTTGTTGAGATGATTTCTCCTTGTGCCAATACCACTTTTTCTTCAAAAAGGGTGAAAAGGTCTTTCGTGTAAGCCCGAATGCTGTTAAAGACACTCTCCAACACTTCTTGGGTCTTCTGCCGATATTCTTCGGTGGCAAAAAGTTCAGCCAAGTGCTTCCGATAGTTCTGTTCTAGTTTGTTAATGATGTCGTTTGCTCCCTCCGGATTTTTTTTGTAGAGATAATCCGAAATCTCAACCAACGTATTGGTTGTACCCGACATGGCGGAAAGAACTACAACTTTCTTTTCACCGTCCATAATCAGACGAGCAACATCTTTCATACGCTGGGCTGAGCCTACAGACGTACCTCCAAACTTTAATACTTTCATCTTTCTTTGTATCTATTTTAATTTATATTATTCTTCTTGCATTTTACTCTTCTGCAACTTGCTCCTCAAAGATTGCCCGGGAAGCAGAATCGGATATTCCCTCTTCATTTTTCTCAGCAGATTGTGGATTTTGTTTTTCCAAACCGGAAAATTCTTCTGCCGGATTCTGTTTCTGCACAGGGCTTTCCATTTTCACATCTTCCACAATGTGTCGATTTTCACAACGGCAAACTCTTCCGGGGAACTCTTCCAAAAACTGCAAATTATGGGTGGTCATGACCACTGCTGTTCCTTGCCGGCTGATTTGGTGGAGCAACTCCACAATGTGACGTCCGGTTTCCACATCGAGATTACCGGTCGGTTCATCGGCCAGAATCACTTTTGGCGTATTCAGTATGGCACGGGCTATCACCACGCGCTGCTGCTCGCCTCCGGAAAGTTGATGAGGATATTTATATCCTTTGGTTTCCATTCCTACGAGCGACAACACTTCTTCGATGCGTGCCTGACGCTCATACTTCTTCTTCCATCCGGTGGCACGAAGCACAAAATCCAGATTTTCCCCTACTGTACGGTCTATAAGCAACTGGAAATCCTGGAAAACGATGCCCATCTTACGCCTCAACGCTGGGACATGTTTACGTTTTATGCGGCACATATCGTATCCCAAGACCTCTGCCAGTCCGGTTTTCACGTCCAATTCGGCATAAAAGGTCTTGAGCAAAGAGGTTTTGCCACTCCCAACTTTTCCAATGAGATAGACAAACTCACCTTCGCTGAGTTGAAAATCAACTTGTTCGAGCACATCCTGCTCTTGTTGACTTACGGTTACGCTTTGATAGTTGATGAGCATGGTTCAAGGAGACAGCTAAATTATTTATGCCGCTTTTTCAATTCGTTTGCCAGGTCTTCGATTCGCATTCCCTTGCTGGTGAGCAAGACAATGAGGTGGTAAATCATGTCCGAAGCCTCGTAAATCAATCGGTCATCGGTTCCGTTGGTAGCTTCAATGACTGTTTCCACCGCTTCTTCGCCTACTTTTTGAGCCATGCGGTTCACTCCGGCTCGGAAGAGCGAAGTAGTATAGGATTTTTCGGGCATCTCGGCGTAGCGTTTTGCTATGAAATCTTGCAAATAGCTAAGGAACATGATGGGTTCCTCGTTAGTTTCCCCCCAACAAGTGTCGCTTCCTGTATGACATACAGGGCCAACCGGATTAACCTTTATCAACAAGGTGTCTTTATCGCAATCTTCTTTGATGGATACAACGTTCAGAAAATTTCCGCTCTCTTCACCTTTGGTCCACAAACGTTGCTTGGTGCGACTATAGAAGGTCACTTTACCGGTTTCAATCGTTTTGTCGAGTGCCTCTTGGTTCATGAATCCCAACATCAGCACTTTTTTCGTGAAATTATCCTGTATGATGGCCGGTACAAGGCCGCCCATCTTCTCAAAGTCCAAGTTAATCATTCTTTTTTCGGTTATATCTGTTCAACTTAAATTCTCACATTTATTCCTTGGGCGCAAAGATACGACTTTAATTCGGGAATCCCTATTTCCCCGAAGTGAAAAACGCTTGCAGCCAATGCCGCATCTGCTTTTCCTAAGGTAAAAGCTTCTTTGAAATG
>JAFUNW010000327.1 GCA_017472905.1 Bacteroidaceae bacterium | reverse complement strand
GAAATAAAATAGATAGATTTTCCATCCTTTGCCCATACAGGAGAGAGATCGTTTGCCGGATGGTATGTTAACTGTGTTAATTGAGAACCATCTACACGAACAACAAATATATCAGTATTCTGTTGCTTGCTTATGGAAGACTGAGAGTTACCAACGACAAGTAACCATTTTCCATCAGGAGACAGCATTGGGTTGGTAAAACTTCTATTTTTATCACTGAGTACAATTGTTTCTTGACCTGACACATAGTCAACATGCCAAATTTCGCTTCTGCCATCTGTGTTGTTTCTCACGCAATAGAACTCATTGTTTTTGCCGGGGATAATTCCGGCGCAAAAGCCTCTTGAACATGAGGATAAAGAACCATCCTTCATGTTTAATGCCCAAATGGATGGGCCGTAATTCTTTTGCCATCGCGTAAAAAATAGAACTTCACCATCAGAAGAGAGTATAGGAAAACTGTCATCAACGTTTCCATTTGTATGCTGTGACATGATACTTCCTTTGTTCGCATCCATTGAAGATATGTAATAATTAGGAGCATTGTTGTCGGCAAAATACAATCTATCATTGCTACCCCAATTTATTCCACCTAGGATGTTACGGAAACTACGTTGTGTAGCAACACCTTGTGCTGAAGTATTTCTAACCATGATGTTATTTTGTTTGTTCAAATGCGAAATATAGGCCAATCTACTACCATCGGGAGAGATAGACAAAGATGGATAGCAATACCATTTAAAATTAGACGTAGAATGTACTCCAACAATGGATGTTGAATAATTATATCCATATGCCAACGTACCTGATGAACCTCCCATAATACTTCCTTCTGATTCTTCTGTTATTTTAGTCATGTTTAGTCCACTTTCTTCCGGAGAAAAGAATTCCAGATAAGTAACAGTATTAGTAGTACCACAAGAACATAACAACAATGCAGATGCTAGGACTGAAAAATAAAATGTCTGTTTCATTTTAAATTTGTTTTATTAGTTATACAATGATTACAATTTTAATGCCTCAATATCATTAGGGCTATTCTCGAAATGCATCTCTGCTGCATCTTTCTCACTTCCATAGGTCCCAGTTGGAGTTCCTACCACATCAGAAGTAGCACAACACAATGATAAAAACACAAAAAAGCCAAGCAATAAAGCTGACATAAATAATTTTACTTTTTCCATAAGTCTTATGAATTAAATGTTAGTAAATAAATTGTTTGTATTTAAAATATGAGATATAACGCAATAAATAGAATGTAGAAAATTACATCAACAACATCCCCAGTTCCTTGATAGAGGGATAAAAACTGTAAAGCTTCAAACGTAAAGGCTAATGTCGGTAGAAGCAACAAAAAAAGTGTCTTTAAATTAGAATTTCCTGTATTCCACAAGGATCTGATAAAAAGCATGTAAGCATACAGCCATAGGCCATCTGGTAGAGAATACAAAAACCAGTCCGGTAGATGGCAATCTGCAAACAGACTCCTTATATCGTTTAATTTGTCCATTCCACCACATGCTTTAATAGGCAGAAACATATACATGTCCGTACTCCTGAACAAAAAATAAATTGAGCCGGAGAATAACAAGCATAATATGGCAATAGCCGAGGACAACCTTCTACTCATTATAAACAAGGTTTCGTTTTGGGCTTCTTGATTCCCTAGTAGAAGCGTTTTCTCTATGGAAATGGAAAAGGTGTGGAAATCTATTGTTTTATCCTTAGATTAGGCTTCTCGCATTGCCTTTAGAGTGGATAAAAACAATAGTCCACACCAAAGAATATGCATGAAGCCACTAATGGCTAACACATATCAATAATGTGGCACTATTGCTATCATCTTCACTCTAAATGGAATTTTGCGAGAATTCAATCTAAGAAGATAATTTCAATAACACCTTTGTCCTCCACTATGGAGGTACGGGGCAAAGGTAATGAAAAGTTTTTTATCTGAACCAATAAAACGGAAATAAATCTCTGATGATTTGAAAAAAGTATATTTCTAGAAAATAGAATGTGTTTGATTGAGTAATTTCTGAAGTTATGTCAAGTCTGACGATGGTCCAATCTTATTCATGCTACTTTTGTATATTATCTGATTTAGGAATATGAAAAATGTGCGTTTTATCCGTATCGGAATGAAAATAGTTGTATATTTGCATCGTCATTTTAAAAGGATAAGAGATTGATTTCAGTAGAAAATTTGCAGGTAGAGTTTGCCGCTAAACCGTTGTTTGCGGATGTTACATTTGTAGTGAACAAGAAAGACCGCATCGCTTTGGTTGGTAAGAATGGGGCCGGAAAGAGTACCTTGTTAAAGATATTGGCCGGATTGCAACTCCCTACAGGAGGAGAGGTGGCTGTGCCTAAAGACATATCGGTGGGATATTTGCCACAGGTGATGGTGCTTAGTGATACACGTACGGTAATGGAAGAGGCAGAACAGGCTTTTGAACATATCAGTGAATTGCAGGCTGCCATCGAACAGATGAATAATCAGCTGGCAGAGCGAACGGACTACGAAAGTGTGGAATATCAGACTTTGATCGAAAAGTTTACGCATGCCAATGAACATTATCAGATGATGGGTGGAAATAACTATCATGCTGAAATAGAGCGCACTTTGCAAGGGTTGGGTTTTGTACGTACGGATTTCAATCGTCCTACTTCGGAGTTTAGCGGAGGATGGCGTATGCGTATTGAATTGGCCAAACTCCTTTTGCGGCGTCCGGATGTGCTTTTGCTTGATGAGCCGACCAACCATTTGGACATAGAGAGTATCCAATGGCTGGAAAATTTCCTGGCTACGCGATGCAATGCCGTAGTGCTGGTAAGCCACGACCGTGCATTTATCAATCATGTAACCACCCGCACGATAGAGATTTCTTGTGGACGCATTTATGACTATCGTGTAAAGTATGATGAGTTCATGCAACTCCGAGCCGAACGCCGTGAGCAACAATTGAGAGCCTACGAGAATCAACAGAAAGAGATTCAGGAAACCAAAGACTTCATCGAACGTTTTCGGTATAAACCTACGAAAGCCGTACAGGTTCAAAGTCGCATCAAACAGTTGGAGAAGATTATTCCCATAGAAGTAGATGAAGTGGATAATTCAGCACTTCGATTGAAGTTCCCTCCAGCACAGCGTAGTGGGGATTATCCGGTTATATGCGAAGAGGTAGAAAAGAGATATGGTACGCACACTGTTTTCAGTGGGGTAAACCTTACGATTAAGCGTGGCGAGAAAGTAGCTTTTGTCGGTAAGAATGGAGAAGGAAAGTCAACCCTGGTGAAGTGTATCATGGGGGAAATACCTTTTGAGGGTATCTTGAAGGTCGGTCACAATGTCCGCATCGGTTATTTTGCTCAAAACCAAGCTCAATTGTTGGATGAAGAACGAACGGTTTTTGATACGATTGATCGGGTAGCCGTAGGGGATATCCGTACACGCATCAAGGATATCCTTGGTGCTTTCATGTTTGGGGGTGAAGCCATTGAAAAGAAAGTAAAGGTGCTTTCCGGTGGAGAGCGAAGCCGGTTGGCGATGATTCGTCTTTTGTTAGAGCCGGTAAATCTGCTTATTCTGGATGAGCCGACCAACCATTTGGATATGCGTTCGAAGGATGTACTCAAAGAGGCCATCAAGGAGTTTGATGGAACGGTGATAGTAGTAAGTCATGACCGTGAGTTCTTGGATGGTCTTGTTACGAAAGTGTATGAATTTGGGGGAGGTCAGGTTCGTGAACATTTGGGAGGCATCTATGATTTTCTCCAAAAGAAACGGATCGATTCGCTTGATAAACTTTCAATGTCAGCACATTTTTCTTCCCCTGTCCAAGAGAAAAAACTTTCAGACAGGGCAGAAAATAATTCATCGAAACTAACTTACGAACAGCAGAAAGAGCAGCAGAAACAGATTCGCCGTTTGGAAAAATCTGTTACTGATTGTGAAAACCGTATTGAGAATTTAGAAGCGGAGATAG
>JAFUNW010000326.1 GCA_017472905.1 Bacteroidaceae bacterium | reverse complement strand
TCAAACGAATCAACATCGTACTGCGAGACACCCCAAAATACTGTTCCAGCCTATGTACTTGAGCTATGGATATCCTTTTTTCGGCATACTCCTCAGCAGTTAACATGCCAATGACCCCCTCTTCCGGCATCAATAGGGCTGATGCAAAACGGTCAGCACTCCGCTCCGTCCGTGATGTTCCATCCTTGCCACAGATATGCGGACGTGGATTTTCATCATAATACAAATGGTACAATTCGTGGGCTATCGTAAAATGCTGACGTCCCCGTGAACTGCTGCTGTTCACCAAAATAAAACGGAATCCTTTCGGAGACTTTAGAGACAATCCATACGCATGATCAGACATCGGGCGGTAGACTGTCAATATATTCAATTTGCGAATCAGACTTTTCATGTTGACAGCCTCACTCATACTCAGTCCATTGTCCAGTCTGAACTTCTGGGCTAACCGTGCAGTTGCATTGAAATTTTCCGTTCTTGTCATAACTGTAGCAGTTCATTCATTTTCACATAGTTCTTCACAATGCGTTTGAATGCAGCAATCTGCTCCAAATCGTCAGCAGAGAGGTCATCCACACGGAAAGAACAAACCATCATTTCATTCACTACAGCCTCATCTTCTTCCATAAGAACCGTCAAGTCGCAGCCCAACAAATCTGCTATTCGTTCCAATAGGTCAAATGGCATTTCTCTTTCTCCCAATTCATAATTGGAGTAAGTCGAACGGTTTATACCCAAATATTCAGCAACTTGTTCTTGTGTAAAACTGTTAGCCTTGCGCAATTTACACAGATTTTGACCTATTATCTTATCCATGATGATGAAACTTTTTCCTATTACAACAAACGGAGTTTGGTTATTTCGTGGCAAAATTACAAAAGATTCTTCATATCACACTGATTTTGCCACAGATTTACACAAAAACAAGCCTTTTCTTCTAAATCGCCAACGGATTAACTAGTTTTTATTTTAATCTTATTGTTCAAGTACAAAAAAAAGGATTATAAGTGCCAAGGCAAAGTATCCTAAGATACTTGACGATTTATCTTAAGATACTTGGGCATTTATCTTAAGATACTTTTTTCTTGAATTTCGGGTTGAAAATATGCCATTTTAATGAAGACGGCTTCGATGGTCAACGAAGGCGGCTTCGTTTTTTTACTTGAATTTGTTTTGTACTTCCTATCGAGCAGTTGAGATGTTACAAAACTGCAATTGAATGCGCTTACACATTGAATGGTTGAGAAATGATATGTTGAGATATTGAGGATACAAATTCACTTTAGCTCAATTTTGTTCTTTCAATATCTGCAAGAATTGAGCCAAACGAATAACATTGACAGATGGGAATGCCACATCTTTTAGATGTCTGAAATGAGAATCTTCTGAAACTATATATGAAGCATTGGAAATTATCGCACAATCCACAAACTTATTATCATCAGGGTCTTGTTCAATAAGATTAAAATGAAAATAGGGATTTTCCAATGAGACAAAAGGAGAATTTATCAGTGTTTGTATCACATTGGCCGCAATACGAGGATTAACCTTTAAGGATATGATTTCTTCGTATTCATTCAATATTTCATTGGATACGCACAAAACGTATTTCCCGGCATGCAAATCTTTCCATACCTGAAAATATTCACCCCGCTTTGACAGAGAGGCTATCAGACAGTTTGTATCCAATACGATTTTATGCATGATAGGGAGTTCTCAGATGCTCTTTCAACACAGCTTCATTTTTTTCCTGATCCCATTCTCCGCTCTCCCACAAGGCATCCATGTCTTCTTCTACCTTTTGAGCAAAATAGGCTGTCAATGCCATCTTTATCTCATTCAGAGATTCTTCATTCTTGGCAAAAGAAAACAATCGCAGCAAATGCAACTGGGTCGGATTTAATGCTACATTTCCATCCATAATTCATTTCCTCATTATTGCCTACAAAGTAACATTGTTTATTTCAGAAAAACAAGAAACTCGGCATTTATTTATCATTATTTAGCGTCAAATTATCCGCAATTATAAACCTTTTCTTTCTATCAGCCAACGGATTTGTAGTTTTTATGCATTACGGGTTCAAAGCTATACTTGGTTGTTTACCTTAGGATACTTTTTTGATGACCATAATGTCTGATTTCTCAATGCAAACGCAAGCATATCCCAAGCATTCTATCTGCACTGCTACCATAGGCTTTTCTGCTTGTACGCGACATAGCTCTCCTTCGAGGCCTTTTAACGGACCACGAACAATGCGGACGAATTCACCTGTTTTAAAGATGCGGTCGTGCATCTCTATCAGGGCTTCTGACTGCTTGAGCATGAATTTCAAGCGTTCTATCTGATTGTCGGGAATGGCGGCAAAGTTTCTTTCCCCGGGATAAGAGAGTATCTTATTTATAAAAGAGTAGGTTATCAGTTGTTTTTCGGTCACTTTATCGGTGCGAACAAAAACAATCATGGGGATAACGATTCGTTCTACTTTTTTCTTGCGGTCGCTCCACTGATGGTATTCCAATTGTGTGGGGACGTAATTTTCAATGTGGAGGTCTTTCAATTTCTTACCGACAGCCTTCTCGTTTCGCACTTTTACAAGGGCTGCAATCCAATGTTTGGGAAGCGCTTCGCGGCCGTCAGTCCCATTGACCGGCGTTATGGAATGTGTATGTGGGGAGTTTGTTTTTGTTTCCATAATTACCTCCTTTTTTTGTCTATCTCCTATCAGAAGATGCACTATTAATGGCGCAAAGATAGTGTTTTTTTCTGATTATTAGCTTTTTCTTGCAAATAAAAAACAGGAAAATCCCTCAAATAACTGATTTAAATCAAGCTTTTCTTTTACAAAAAACACTTCCCTCAAATGTAATTTATTATCAGTCAGCAATATAAATAAGCATATGCATCTTCTGATAGGAGATGCACTGTTTTTTAGAAACATTTCAGTTTTATAGAAATTGGCCGAAATCTTATTTATTCCTTATAATATTAAAGAAGAATTTGCTCCTATTATCACAGCAACAACGGCTACATCTTCGAATAGGAATTTATGTCATACACTTTTTACCAAATCTTTTTCTTTCCATAGATTCATGTTCAGCGCACCCCAATCAGTCATTTTGTCATTTTTTTCATTTCAAAGACAAGTCAAAATGACAGAATATATTACTTGGCATACTTTTTGGAGAAAAATTATCAAACAACACCAGTCAAACAAAAGAAGCTTCACAGGCGTTGTCAAACAAAGTTTAAAGTATAAAAGAAAGGAGATTAGAGACATGAACTTCAACAACTTTACTATCAAATCGCAAGAAGCCATACAAGAAGCTGTACGACTTACACAAAACAAAGGACAACAGGCTATTGAACCTGCACACATCATGGCCGGAGTATTGAAAATGGGTGAAAACGTCACTAATTTCATTTTCCAGAAATTAGGTATAAACGGTCAACAAATTACCCTGGAAGTTAATCGAAAAATAGATTCTTTCCCCAAAGTATCCGGAGGTGAGGCCTATCTTAGCCGCGAAAGCAACAACGTGTTGCAACGTGCCAATGAATATGCCAAAGAATTGGGAGATGAATTTGTTGCTCTCGAAGATATACTTCTGGCTTTATTGAATGTCAACAGTCACGTTTCCACCCTCCTTAAAAACGCAGGGATGACTGAAAAAGATTTGAAAGCTGCTATCAACGAACTACGAAAAGGCGGAAAGGTTACTTCACAATCAAGTGAAGAGACATATCAATCTTTGAGCAAATATGCTATCAACTTGAACGAAGCAGCACGTTCCGGTAAGCTCGATCCGGTAATCGGACGAGACGAAGAAATACGAAGAGTGCTTCAGATATTGAGCAGACGCACCAAAAACAATCCGATACTAATCGGAGAACCCGGAACCGGAAAAACTGCGATAGTTGAGGGGTTGGCTCATCGTATTCTACGCGGAGATGTACCCGAAAATCTGAAAAACAAACAAGTCTATTCATTGGACATGGGTGCTTTGGTCGCCGGAGCCAAATACAAAGGTGAGTTCGAAGAACGGCTGAAAGCCGTAATCAATGAAGTAACGCAATCTGCCGGAGAAATCATTCTCTTCATTGATGAAATACATACGCTGGTAGGAGCAGGAAAAAGCGAAGGTGCGATGGATGCAGCCAACATTCTGAAACCGGCATTGGCACGTGGCGAACTACGCTCCATTGGTGCTACGACATTGGACGAATATCAGAAATATTTCGAAAAGGACAAAGCTTTAGAGCGCCGTTTCCAAACTGTAATGGTAAACGAGCCGGATGTGTTGAATAGCATCTCTATTCTAAGAGGATTGAAAGAACGCTATGAAAACCACCACAAGGTACGTATCCAGGATAATGCCATTATCGCGGCTGTGGAACTATCCAACCGATACATCACCGAACGTTTCCTTCCGGACAAAGCCATTGACTTGATGGACGAAGCTGCAGCCAAACTTCGAATGGAAAGAGATTCGGTTCCGGAAGAACTGGATGAACTCTCTCGCAGACTCAAGCAACTGGAGATTGAGCGCGAAGCCATCAAACGGGAAAAGGATGAAGCCAAACTGCAACAACTCAACAAAGAGATTTCGGAATTAAAAGAACAAGAGAACTCTCTGAAAGCCAAGTGGCAAAGCGAAAAAAACCTTGTAAACAAGATTCAACAAAACAAACAGCAAATCGAGCAACTGAAATTTGAAGCCGAACGAGCCGAGCGTGAAGGAGACTATGGCAAGGTTGCTGAAATC
>JAFUNW010000001.1 GCA_017472905.1 Bacteroidaceae bacterium | reverse complement strand
TTGAGAAGTAAAGTATAGAGTAATATGAGTGCTGATATTGCACGTTTTTTTGTCATAATCAATTAATCTAGGTAATCTTTAATATTAACGAAAATATCAGCGGAAACGTATATTTCTGGATTATTTTTTCTTTCTTTATACCAAAACAGTGTCAGGATAGTTAAAAAACGTTCGTTTTATGTTCAAGATAGGAAACTTTTCGTAGTTTTGTAAAAATATAGAATAGAGAAAATAATTTGTAACACTTTTAAATACGTAAAAATGAATAAGAAAAGTCTTTTTTTACCAGTTGCAATAGCAACGATGTTTCTTTGTGCTTGTGGAAGTAAAAAGGCATCAACATCGGATGAAACCGATGTTACCTCTAAAGTTTATATGACTACAGATATTTCACCTGAAGGATTGGTGAGAGTCTATGAAGCATTGGGTCGTCCGGCTCAAGGACGTGTTGCTGTAAAAATCAGTACGGGAGAGCCCGGTCGTAAGAAAGGGGGAGATAAAATGTCGGAAGAAGAGATGGCTAAAGCTCTAGAGGCTGTGGGAAAAAGTGCTTCGGATAGAAAGAAAGAAGTGCAACATGCACCTGATCATAAACGTAATTTTTTGAAGCCGGAATTAATAAAAGATTTGGTACAAAAGGTGAATGGAACTATTGTAGAGTGTAATGTGGCATATGGAGGCCGGCGTAATACAACAGAGGCTCATTTGGAGGCTGCTCGTGAGCATGGCTTTTTTGATATTGCTCAGGTGGACATAATGGATGCCGATAGTGACATGGTTATTCCGGTAAAGGATACGACCCATATAAAATACAATCTTGTGGGAGCTAATTTGAAAAACTATGATTTTATGATTAATTTGGCTCATTTCAAAGGACATGAAATGGGAGGTTTTGGCGGAGTTTTAAAAAATCAATCAATCGGTGTGTCTTCTGCATCCGGTAAAGCATATATTCATACTGCCGGAGTTACAACCAATACTCGTGAAATGTGGGGACATATAGGCAATCAAATAGGTTTCTTGGAGTCTATGGCAGCTGCTGCGCAATCGGTACATGACTATTTCGGAAATGGTGAGCGTATCCTTTATATTAATGTGATGAATAATATGTCTATAGATTGTGATTGCAATGCTTATCCGGCAGCTCCGCTTTTAAAAGATATTGGTATTTTGGCATCGACCGACCCGGTAGCATTGGATCAGGCTTGTATTGATTTGGTTATGTCTGTGAAACCGGAAGAGGGCAATGACAATGCACCTTTATTAGAAAGAATTGAAAAACGACATGGAACTCATACCATAGATTATGCGGAGAAAATAGGATTAGGATCGAAGCAATATGAGTTGATAAGTATAGATAAATAGGTATAGATAAGTTTACAATGGAAAAAGGGCAACACAGAGTTGTCCTTTTTTCTATTGTAACGATATAATGGTTCCATGATCTTCTATAAATTGAATTAAGCGAAAGTAAATTTCTTGTTGTTGTAACAGTTCTTTATTTCCTAAAATGAAAAGCTGTTTTCTTGCCCGGGTTATTGCGACATTTAGTTTGCGGTCTACAGTGTAACCATCTGTTTGAGTAAGAACGGAGAGATTTTCTAACTGATGGAGTTGGCTAATTGTTGTGCTGTATATGATAATGTCGCGTTGACTTCCTTGAAAACGTTCCACAGTGTCAATTGTAATATCTTCTGTATCCTCTATGCCCAATGTTGTTAATTCGTTTGATATCATGGAAATTTGATTCCTAAATGGCACAATGATGCCTATTCTTTTTCCTGGCTCGAATGGAAGATGATTGGTTAAACAAAGTTGGTGAATGTTTTTGACCAATTGTGCTGTGATACGTGCTTCATATAAATTGGCTTTGTTTGCTTCCTCTACATGTGGAGAAGGAGTATGAATAAAGGCTAGTCGTGTAGTTGCAACTAACGTGAGAAGTTTATCAGGATTATTTTTCGGTAGCAATTCCCATTCCAATGAAGCTTGTTGATGAGGAAGTGGAACAATATTGAGCTTGTTGTCATAAAAGTATTGGTTAACAAATGCACAAATGTTTGGATGCATGCGACCTTGTTTGTCCAACATGGCAATAATGCCTTCGGAAGATTTGTTTTGCCAATAAGTATAAATACGTTCAAATAATGAGTTTCTACAATTTGTGATGCCAATGTTTCGGAGTTGCTCAGATTGTACAATCGAATCTTGGGTATTTTGTAAGACTACGGCCGGCAATTGCTTGTGATCTCCAATTAGAATGAATTTGTCTATGTAGCACTGCCCGTTCCCATGTGCACATAAAATACCCATGATTTGCGGCTCTAATATTTGAGATGCTTCGTCAATGATGGCTACATCGAAATGTTTCATTTGAAATAATTCATTTCGTCCGGATATGGATGATACAGTGCCGACTACGATACGAATATTTTGGATGAAAGATTCTACTTCTGTACGTTTCTTGTATGTTTTCGTTAAGTTCTTTAATAAATGAGGCCGAAATCGTTCTTCACAAGCTAGTTCACTTCCAATTCGGAGATATTCCGGTGTAGGAGTAATTCTATTCAACGTTTCGCAAATCTCGTCTACAGCTCGGTTGGTATATGCCAATAATAGGATATTTTTGTTTTTGTCCAAATGGAATTCTTCCACCATAGAGCGTAATGCAACAGATGTTTTTCCGGTTCCCGGTGGACCGATTAACAGAAAATAGTCTTTTGCTTGTTTAGCTTGTTGTACAATCAGGTTGATATGTTCATTGTTATAGTTCCCGATTCGCGTTTCCTGTAAATCAATTCGAGGAGTTCTTTCCCCTAAAAGCAGTTGTCTTCGTTCTTCAGGAACAGTTAATAAAGAATAAAGTCCTTTATATAAGGTGCTATATGCTGAGTCCATCATGTCATGCTCTATAGCATATGCACTTTCTTTATTGAAAAAGAGTGGATTCCGTTGTTTGTTTCGCAATCCGATGCAAAGCTGATTTGGGGTAATGGCTTCAAGGTTTCCTCGTATGATTTGATGGTTAGTCGCCTTGTCATATTCAGAGTTTCGTTCATATAGCATTACAATGTCACCTATTCGGAAATTCGGTAAATAATAGTGTTCATTGTTCGGTATGGAAAAAGTAACGGATTCAATTCCTTCGTTTGTTGTATTAAAGTCTAGAATGCGTAAGTCGATAAGAATATTTCCTAAAGCTAGTTTGGTAGATGTATCGGTATTCCATGTGTCGGAGAATCCTCCATTATAGTTGTATAGGATATTTCCTGTTTTAGAAAGATATTGTTCGCGGGTTACGAATGCATTAAATGTAAAGAAATAATTAGCCGTAAGTTCGGATGCTTGTCGGAATGGAGTAAAAAATGCTTCTAATTGTGGAGCCTGATATTCATTCCAGAGTTTCCCTTTGCAGTGGCGTAGGTTAAGTGTTTCAGCTGTAGCCGAACTTAAGAGCTTTTGTCCTCCATCTGTTTTGCAGATTATTTCGTTTGCAACAATGTGATTGCGAACCTGTATGGCTTGTTGGATTTGTATCGGAGTACTTTGTTCTGCGAAAAGTTTAGGATATCGTGAATAAAATAGGTAAGAAGTGACATGCTCTCGCGGGATATCCAAACTATAAAATAGGATTTCTTTATAGAGAGCCATTTGAAGAGAATGACTTTCTTTGGACCGTACATTATTGCCGATGCCTTCTGCTTTACCTGATTTGAGCTCTATAAGGTTACGAAAATCTGTTTGTAAAAAATCCATTCGTCCTTGCAATCCCATAGCTTCACATAAGAATGAAGGTTCTACTTGAGCTCCTTTTTGGTCGATAGGACAGAACGGTGATTTGAATATATTACGAATTGTTTCTTGTATGGCATTAAATTGTGCGTGTGCTTGATTGAAAAATTCTTTATTGATGTGTGGGCAGGTAGAATAAGCCAACATGTCATTACGGAATACTTTCTGCATAGAGTATTCGTAACAAGCCGGTTGATTGGGCTGTTCATTAACGCAATCATCCAGAAATTGGTTTGCTGCATTTCCTAAAAGGATATGTTGGGTGATTTCTCTAGGTTTGAATTTTTGTACTAGATAGTTCAACGGATGATTTCCATAGTTTTGATGACATTCAGCCAAAGCACTGATGTCTATCAAATAGTCAGGTTCGAGGATAATTAA
>JAFUNW010000325.1 GCA_017472905.1 Bacteroidaceae bacterium | reverse complement strand
TAATCAAGTGACAACTCGTAAAGAGAGCTGTTTTGTCCTGTTTTTATTACCTAAATCCTACTTTTCGATACTGAAACAATGAAGCTTGTCGGAATAGGCATAGTTTATGGTTAATTCATAATGGCGGCAAATGGCGGCAACAATGGCAAGTCCAAGACCGGTAGAATGCTCACGCCCTCCCACTTTGTAGAAGCGGTCGAAAATATGCGCTTCATCCAACGCTTCAGAGACTCCTGTATTGCTAAAAGTCAAACGATTTACACCTATATATATATGTAACTCCCCGTTCGTTTCTAAATTATGCACCAAGGCATTGCGATAGAGATTATGTACCAAGGCTTTGGCCAAAGAGCGATTCATTCTCCAAACAATGTGTTCATCGTCCCAGTTTACAGTAACATTCACTTGCTTGGTTGCAGCCATTCGCCGATACTCCAATTGGGTTTGCCGAACAAGGTCGACCATATCTATTGCCTCACACTCCGGAAACTGTCGATTGTCTATCTTGGACAAGAACAACAGCGAACGGTTCAGTTCCGATAGGTGTTCCAACGTCTGCAAGGTTTTAAGTATCTCGCCCAATTGTTCTTCCGTCAGATTGGTATTGCACAACATTTCCAAACGACTTTGGCAAATGGCCAACGGCGTTTGAAGTTCGTGTGATGCATCCCCGATAAAGCGTTTTTGCTGTTCAAAGAGGTCGCGATTGCGCTGAGAGAAACGAGCGATGGAATCATTCAATGTCTGGAACTCCGTTACATCCGTTGGATTATTCAACGATTGAGATTGTTCATTGATATTGTAACGCTCCAACCAATCAAGCAGGCGATAAAGCGGACGCATGGAACGAGAAATCACCCATGCATTGACCACGATAATGGTAAGTACTACGGATAGATAGAGTCCCAAGACCCAATAGGCTATGGCCTTGCGCAGGTCTTCTTTCTCAATGGTCGGAGTCATCACGACCAACTCGCTGTATCCTCCATCGGCTCGCCGAAAAATGGTACGTACAACCCTTGCCGGTTCGGTTTCTTTTTTCGCATCAATAAAAAGCATTTCATCTGTCCGAGAAAAATGAGGATGAGTAGCGGCATATTCATCACTCACAGCGTTCAAATGGTAGCTGTTGTTGGTTCCGTTATCGGTCGAAGGCAACTCTTTTCCTGCTAAATAACGGGTCATGACGCTCTCGGCATAGAGGTCGAGGGCATCGTCAACTTCATCGGTTATCTCATCCATCATTGCCATGTAAAATAGACCGGCCCACAAGGTGAGCACAACAAGCAGGAATGCCGACACGCGGCGGATGATACGGTTTTTTAGTTTCATAGGTTTATTTATTTATGAGGAGATAAAGGAGTTAGCGCTTCGCTAGGAGTTAAAGGAGTTAGCGGCTCTTCGAGCCTAGGAGTTAATGCCAAATGTTTTGCTTGCATGAAGTCATAGTAGTCAAAGCTATTGGCTTTAACTCCTAGTGAGCAAAGCGAACGATAACTCCTCTAACTCCTTCTAAAAAATTCCCCTTATCTCCATATAACTCACACTAACTTATATCCAAATCCATAAACGGTCTTTATCTCGACTTCGGCACCGGCAGCTGCGAGCTTTCGGCGCAGGTTCTTCAATTGGGCATAGATGAAATCGTAATTATCGGCTTGGTCTATATCATCGCCCCATACGGCTTCAGCCAATACCTCTTTCTTTATCAGATGGCCTTGCCGGTTGACAAAATAGAGAAGGATGTCGTATTCCTTACGACCCAAATCCAACGTATGCTCCCCTACTGTCACTTGATGTTTATCCGGATTGATGGCCAGATTGCCAACCCGAATCAACATCTCACCTCCTCGCTGTCCTCTCCGAATGACACTGCGTATGCGTGCATGAAGTTCTGCCATGTGAAAAGGTTTGGGTAGGTAATCGTCTGCTCCCAACTCCAAACCGGCAACTTTATCATCCAACGAATCTTTGGCTGAAATAATGATAACACTTTCTTGCTTCTTCAACTTCTTCAGGTGCTCCAATAATTGAAGCCCGCTTCCATCGGGCAACATAATGTCCAACAGAATGCAATCGTAAGCATACGCATTTACCTTACGCATGGCAGCGAGGCAGCTATCGGCAACCTCCACCACATAACGTTGCTCTTCCAACGATTTGCGAACCACTTCTTGAAGAGCCGGTTCGTCTTCGACTATCAGTATTTTCATCGCACAACTTTTTTGTGTTTACAAAAGTAATCTTTTTGATAGACCCCCAAACTATTTTTACCATCATTAACAGTATTCAAGCTATTACTTGAAATTATTTTTATAAAAAACACATAAAAAGGCAAATTCTGCCATTTTATTTGTTAAATTAAATATTAATACTTACTTTTACAACGTAAACATTCAAGAACAATCTATTCTACGTTATGAAAAGAGAACTATTTATCGGAATATATACGTTACTATCAGCACTTTATGCTCCCGTTAAATCCGTAGCACAAGAACATATTTGGTACACGCTACATCACTACGAACATTATACTCCCGGTTATCTGGATGAACCGGAAAAATTAATTTATCAAAATAAGGTTAACTGTTATAAATTGGGAACAGATACGCTTGTTGACGGAGCGATATGGCGAAAATTCTATCAAAACGAAAACTATTTAGGAGCTTTCCGAAATGAAGCTGATAAGATTTGGTTTTTACCGAGCAAAGAAACCCAATACAATTTTGGAGTGGAAGAAGACACCCCTTGGTTATTATATGATTTCTCTTTACAAGTCGGTGAGAGAATCTACTTCAACGACTATTGGTTACCGGGATTTACCCACGAAAAGACCCAAGAAGACGTATATTTAGAAGTAAAAGAGGTTCGGGAAGAGTATGGACGTAAAATAATTGATTTCGGTAACGAGCAGTGGATTGAGGGAATAGGAAGTCCGAATTCACCATTTCTAGACCGATGGATACCCCGTCCTACGGATGGGTCAAATACCACAGAAAAGATATTCCAAGTAATCAGGGGGGAAGAAACTATTTATTTTCATGGAGAAATAGCCAACCCCCATAGTAAATCCTGGCTTCAAAGCGGAATGACTTGGACCGAGAACAAGAACTTTAGTGACACCTTCAACGGTTTTTTCCTACAAACCACCCTCGGAAAAGAAGTTCGTCCGGGAACCTTTGAACTGGTAAGAAACGATTCTCAAGAGAAATTGCCATTTACTCATCTGCACGCCATTAACAACAAAGTATACGGTATCGGACGCGAACACGGAAACATTTATCTATGCTACGACTTCTCTCTGCAAAAGGGCGACAAAATTTCCTTATTAAGCAATTATCAATTCGTCCCACCTCAAAAACCGGTATTTGAATACACAACCTATCAAGTTATCCAAAGCGACTCTGTCGAAGTAAACAGATCATTGCAGAAAAGATTGATTTTGAAAGGGAATGAAGAAGAAATAGTTTGGATAGAGGGTATTGGTTCCTTAACAAGATTGTTCCCTCTTGACGAAATCAGTAATCAGACGAGCTACATATATCCAACAAGCCGACTCACCTGTTGCTATACTCCGGAAAAATCACTTTATTTACATCCCGATTTTACTGACTGTACTACTGTCAACCCCAATCATTTATCTTATACCTTAAATTCCCAAGAAACGGAGATTAAAATGGTTGGTACTACACTAACTTGTACCGCTCCCGGGGCTCAACTGTTACAACTTTATACGCTTGATTCGAAATTAGTAGAACAAACGAGCTTTACCAACAACCAAGCAAACATCGCATTACCCCAATCTTCAAGCACCTATATATACCTTATTATATATAGCGATGGAGAAAGGGAGAGTGGAAAAATATCGGTGAAATAACCCTTTTTAGAACAGAAAAAATTAAATCAGACTCCTCTTTTTTGCGCAAAAAAAGCCGAAGTGTGCATTTTTAAATTCAAAACCTTTGTCAGTAGAAAGGTTTTGCGTACTTTTGCCCCTTGGTAATCAGAAGTGTGTCAGACACACCGGCTGATTTATGAATAATTTTTGAGAAAGTAAATTACATTAATTCTTAAACTAAAAACAATAAGATGAGTTTGAAAATTGTAGTATTGGCAAAACAAGTCCCCGACACACGCAATGTGGGGAAAGATGCCATGACCGCAGAGGGTACGGTAAACCGTGCTGCCCTGCCTGCCATCTTTAATCCGGAAGACCTGAATGCTTTGGAGCAGGCTTTGAGATTGAAAGATGCACACCCGGGTTCAACCGTCACGATTCTTACTATGGGACCGGGACGTGCAGCCGAAGTAATTCGTGAAGGTCTGTTTCGTGGAGCAGACACCGGTTATCTGTTGACCGACCGTGCCTTTGCCGGTGCAGACACCTTGGCAACGTCATACGCTTTGGCTACTGCTATCAAGAAGATTGGAGCATACGACATCATTATCGGCGGTCGTCAGGCTATCGATGGTGATACGGCTCAAGTAGGTCCTCAAGTAGCTGAAAAGTTGGGATTGACACAAATTACATACGCCGAAGAGATTCAGAATGTAGATTTGGCCAACAAGCGCATCACCGTAAAACGTCACATCGATGGTGGTGTGGAAACCGTAGAAGGTCCTCTGCCTATTGTAATCACGGTGAACGGAAGTGCTGCTCCTTGTCGTCCGCGTAACGCCAAATTGGTAATGAAGTACAAACGTGCATTGGGTGCACAAGAGAAAGCTGCCATCACAAAGGACGGTACGACTCTTCCATATGCCGAACAATACGATGAATTACCTTACTTGAATATCACTGAATGGAGCGTAGCTGATGTAGACGGAGACTTGAAACAATGCGGTCTCTCCGGCTCACCAACCAAGGTGAAAGCAATTCAAAACATCTCATTCCAAGCCAAAGAGAGCAAAACACTCACCGGCAGCGATGCGGATATCGAAGGATTGATTGTAGAATTATTGGCAAACCATACGATTGGATAAAATGCATTTATGGAGATAAAGGGAGATAATATGGAGATAAAGGAAGATAAATGCCGAATGCTTTGCAAATAACAACCAAACATTTGGCATTTATCTCCCCAAACCGCAAAGCGGTTATCTCCCTTTACCTCCATCTATCTCCTAAAAATATAAAAGAAATATGAATAACGTATATGTATATTTGGAGATCGAAGGCAAAACCGTTGCAGACGTAAGCCTTGAGCTCCTGACCAAAGGTCGCAAGTTGGCCAATCAGCTTGGTTGCCAGCTGGAAGCCGTAGCCGTAGGAAACGGATTGGACGGCATAGAAAAGCAAGTGATGCCTTACGGTGTGGACACGCTGCATGTATTTGACGCACCGGGTTTATTCCCCTATACTTCATTGCCACACACTTCGGTGTTGGTCAATCTGTTTAAAGAAGAAAAACCGCAAATCTGTTTGATGGGAGCTACCGTTATCGGACGCGACTTAGGTCCGCGCGTATCTTCTGCTCTCTTCAGCGGATTGACCGCCGACTGTACTTCACTCGAAATCGGTGAATATGAAGACAAGAAAGCCGGTAAGGTATATGAGAACCTGCTTTATCAGATTCGCCCCGCTTTCGGCGGAAACATCGTGGCTACCATCGTGAATCCGGAGAACCGTCCGCAAATGGCTACTGTTCGTGAAGGCGTCATGAAGAAAGAAATACTCGACCCCAATTACAAGGGAGAAGTCATCAAACACGATGTTGCAAAATATGTTCCCGAAACAGACTATGTAGTGAAGGTTATCGACCGCCACGTAGAGAAAGCCAAACATAACCTGAAAGGTGCTCCCATCGTGATTGCCGGAGGCTATGGTATGGGCAGCAAAGAAGGATTCGACATGCTGTTCGACTTGGCTAAAGAACTTCATGCTGAAGTAGGTGCCAGCCGTGCTGCAGTAGATGCAGGCTTCTGCGACCACGATCGTCAGATTGGTCAAACCGGTGTCACCGTACGCCCGAAACTCTACATAGCTTGCGGTATCAGCGGACAAATCCAGCACATCGCCGGTATGCAGGAAGCAGGTATCATTATCTCCATCAACAACGATCCGAACGCTCCCATCAACACCATTGCCGATTATGTCATCAACGGTACAGTGGAAGAAGTGGTTCCGAAACTGATTAAGTATTATAAGAGTAATTCGAAATAATATTAATTAATTAATAAGGAGATAAAGGGAGATAGTATGTAAAGGAATCAAAGGAGTTATCGCTTCGCTAGGAGTTAAAGGAGTTAAAGCCAATAGTTCTGCCTGATATGACACAGAGTTTCAAGGATATCGTAGCTTGGCAAAAGGCACACCTGTTTGTGTTGCTCGTCTATAGGGTTACACGTTCTTACCCTACAGAAGAACGATTTGGTCTTTGTTCCCAATTCCAACGGGCAGCGGTTTCTATTCCGGCCAACATTGTGGAAGGTTATAAGAAACTCAGCAAAGCAGACAAACTTAGATTCCTGAATATTGCACAAGGCTCATTGGAAGAGTGCAGATATTATATTCTTCTCTCAAAAGACCTCAACTATATCAGTGAAGATAATTATAAAGAATTAACAACGAGTATAGAGGATGTAAGCCGTTTGTTGAATGCTTATAGTAAAGGAATAACAAGCCGACAGTTTTAATGATTGAACAGATCTATTGGCTTTAACTCCTAACGAACGAAGTGAGTGATAACTCCTTTAACTCCTCTAACTCCTAAAAAAAGACTTATGGCAAATTATTATAGCGAAGTCCCCGAACTTAAGTTCCATCTGAACAACCCGATGATGGAGCGCATCTGCGAACTGAAAGAACGCGGATACGAAGACAAAGGTAAGTATGACTATGCTCCACAAGACTATGCGGATGCAATGGATTCATACGACAAAGTGTTAGAAATTACCGGAGAGATTACCGGAGAAATCATTGCTCCCAATGCTGAGGGAGTAGATGCAGAAGGTCCTCATTGTGAAAACGGCCGTGTACGCTATGCCAGCGGTACAGACCAAAACTTGGATGCAATGGTAAAAGCCGGTTTAAATGGTATGACCATGCCACGCCGCTACGGAGGTTTGAACTTCCCTATCACTCCGTATACCATGTGTGCTGAGGTGGTAGCTGCTGCCGATGCCGGATTCGGAAACATCTGGTCGCTTCAAGACTGTATTGAGACTCTCTATGAGTTCGGTAACGAAGACCAACACAGCCGTTTCATCCCCCGCATCTGTGCCGGAGAAACCATGTCTATGGACTTGACCGAGCCGGACGCAGGCTCTGACTTGCAGAGTGTCATGTTGAAAGCAACTTTCGATGAAGAAAACAACTGCTGGCGTTTGAACGGTGTGAAACGTTTCATTACCAACGGTGATGCAGACCTACACTTGGTTCTTGCCCGTTCGGAAGAAGGAACCAAAGACGGTCGCGGACTCTCTATGTTCATTTACGACAAGCGTGATGGTGGCGTAGACGTGCGCCGCATCGAGAACAAACTCGGTATTCACGGTTCACCTACCTGCGAATTGGTATACAAGAATGCAAAGTGTGAATTGTGCGGCGACCGTAAGTTGGGTCTTATCAAATACGTCATGGCTTTGATGAACGGAGCACGCCTCGGTATTGCAGCTCAATCGGTAGGCCTGTCACAAGCAGCTTACAACGAGGGCTTGGCATATGCCAAAGACCGCAAACAATTCGGCAAAGCCATCATTGAATTCCCGGCTGTGTATGACATGTTGGCCATCATGAAAGCCAAGTTGGATGCAGGACGTGCATTGCTCTATCAAACTTCACGTTATGTAGACATCTACAAAGCGTTGGATGACATCGCCCGCGAACGCAAACTCACTCCCGAAGAGCGTCAAGAACAAAAGAAATATGCAAAGTTGGCTGATGCTTTCACTCCGTTAGCCAAAGGTATGAACTCTGAATACTGTAACCAAAACGCTTACGACTGTATCCAGATTCACGGAGGTTCGGGATTCATGTTGGAATATGCTTGCCAACGCATCTACCGCGATGCACGCATCACCAGCATCTATGAGGGAACTACTCAGCTGCAAACCGTTGCTGCCATCCGCTACGTAACCAACGGAAGTTATCTGGCAACCCTGAAGGATTTTGAATTGCTCCCCACATTGCCGGAATATGACGGATACATGAACCGCATCAAAGAGATGACAAACAAGTTTGCTGCTTGCACCAACGCTGTAAAAGAGATGAATGACCAAGAGACTCTTGATTTCTTAGCTCGCCGTCTTTACGAAATGGCAGCTGTGTGCGTCATGAGCCACCTGCTTCTCCAAGACAGCACCAAGGCTCCCGAAATGTTCGGTAAATCGTTGGAAGTATATGTAAACTATGCGGAAAGCGAAGTGGAGAAACACTTCAACTTCATCCGCAAGTTCAATGCAGACAAATTGGCTAACTACCGGAAGTAAATTAGCGAAAGCTATCTATACAAAAAGAGGATGTGTCACACATAATTGACACATCCTCTTTTTCTATTTCTTTGGCTATACTCCATCCGAAAAATATCAAGAGCTTGTTATAAAAAACTGTATAAAAAGAAGACTTAAATCATTTGCTCTTTGGGGAAGTTTACCAAATAAAGCGTCTCCGTTGCTCGGGTAAATGCCGTATAAAGCCAACGGAAATAATCGGGACCAAGCAACTCTTCGGTGACATATCCTTGGTCCAGGAAAACACGTTTCCACTGTCCACCTTGTGCTTTGTGGCAAGTAATGGCATAGGCATATTTCACTTGCAAAGCATTGTAATAAGGGTCTGTTTTCAGCTTTTTCATTCGTTCGCTCTTCAATGAAATATCGGCATAATCCTCCAATACCGCATGAAACAGCTGTTCATTTTGCTCTTTGGGAAGTGCCGGAGAATCAGCATGAAGCGTATCTAATAATACATTGGCTTCTATCTCAAAATCATCATAATCAGGGAAACTCAACAAGACATCCACAAAACGAAAGCCATAGAGTTCGCGTGAACGCCTAACCCTACGCACAATAGCAATATCACCGTTCGCGATGAAATCAAGCTCTTTACATGCTTCTGCCCAATAGTAATTGTTTTTTGCCACCATCAGTACATCTCCACTACTCAGCTCTTCTTCGCAATAAAGAATTTGATTTCTTATACCTTTATTATATATATTGGCACGCTTGTTGGAACGACAAATGACAATGGTTTCCTCCAATCCTACTTGGGAATAGCTCTCGTTTAAGGCCTCTATCAACTCATTACCTGCGATGTTCTTTACATCCGGGAAGCCACTGAAACGAATCGTTGGCAAATGAAATACATCTTCATTTTCCACCAATCGCCGCAACTGAGTTGCATTCCATAGAATTCCGGAATCCTCCAATTGACGAACGACTTGAGTCAAATCCAATTCATACACCCGTAAACCATAGCCGGCAAGTTCTGCAGATAACAAAGCAGGACCGGCCTCTTCACCCACCGGAGGGAGTTGGGCTGTATCTCCCATCAACAACAACCGACAACCTTGTCCGGAATAGACATACGAAATCAGATCGTCTAGCAACCGGCCTGTACCAAATACAGCACCGGACAAACCTTGATTGGCTATCATTGAAGCTTCATCGGCTATAAAAAGTGTATGTTGGTGTAAATTGTCATTCAAGACAAAATTACCGCCCTCACCCGAAAAAACTTTTTGACGATAGATCTTCTTATGAATGGTTAAAGCCGGATGACCTGCATATTGCGAAAAAACTTTAGCCGCTCTACCGGTCGGAGCCAATAAAACCGAGCGTTGTTTCAACATATCCAAGGTACGTACCAAAGCACCAACCAACGAAGTTTTACCCGTTCCGGCATATCCACGCAAAACGAAGACCTCATCACTTTGTTTCGACAACAAAAACATGGCCAATGCAGAGATCGCATTTTCCTGCTCTGAAGTCGGTTCAAACTTGAAATTTTTCCTAAATTGCTCTTCTAAATAGGTTTTTATCATCTTTTAAAAAGAAAAAGTTCACAGAACTGTCGTTAATTAGATTTATTTATTCTATTT
>JAFUNW010000324.1 GCA_017472905.1 Bacteroidaceae bacterium | reverse complement strand
CTACGACTACGAATCGCTCTATGCCCTCGACCTGCAACTGTTTAACCAACACCTGCAAGCCCTGTTGCAAGGAGAAGAGATAGAACTTCCGCGTTTTAATTTCACCACCGGCAAACGGGAATTTCGCGGCGAGAAACTGCGCATCAAAGAGAACATGGTGCTGATTCTCGAAGGCATTCATGCCCTCAACCCCGAACTGACTCCGCTCATTCCGGACGAAAACAAATACAAGATATATGTCTCGGCCCTGACTACCGTCTTGCTCGACAACCACAACTACATCCCGACAACCGACAACCGACTCTTGCGCCGCATCATCCGCGACTACAACTATCGCAATTACTCTGCCCAAGAGACCATCAGCCGATGGCCCAGTGTCCGAAAAGGAGAAGACAAGTGGATATTCCCCTACCAGGAAAATGCGGACGCCATGTTCAACTCGGCACTGCTGTTTGAATTGCCTGTACTGAAAGAGTTTGCCCTGCCTATTCTCAACCAAGTACCGCAAAATTGCGCGGAATATTCCGAAGCTTACCGATTGAGGAAATTCCTGCTCTATTTTACCAGCGTTCAAGACAAAGACATCCCTCCAACCTCGCTTCTGCGCGAATTCTTAGGAGGAAGTAGCTTCAAATACTGATAAAATCACTATTTTTGCAGCAAAATTCAAATCCACAGAAAAGCATGGCACAAACGTCCAACCAGATTCAGGAACAGAAGTTAGAGCAAAGACAGACGCTCTCGCAACAACAATTGTTGCTTGTACGGCTGTTGGAGCTTCCTGCCGAAGCTTTGGAAGAACGAATCCGCTCTGAGGTATTGGAAAATCCTGCATTGGAAGAGAAAGACGACCACGAAAGTGGAGAAAACGAACGATACGAAAACTCTCCGTTGGACGAGGATGAGGAGACGGACAACGACCCGGACAACAGCTACAACGAAGAATTGGCTTATGCAGCCGGAACCGACAGCGACAACCCCGCATTGGGCGACTATCGTACCGAAGACGACATCCCCGACTATCAACTGCGGGAAGACAACGCCGGAAGAAGCTGTCGTGCAGAAGAGATACCGTTTTCCGACACCGTTTCGTTTTACGAGATACTCAAAGAACAATTGGGCGAATGTCAATTGACCGCCCAAGAACAGGAAATCGGCGAATACCTCATCGGGTCGCTGGACGATGACGGTCTCTTGCGAAAGAGTCTGGAAACAATCGCAGACGAATTACTCATCTATCATGGTGTACAAACCGATGGGGAGGAATTGCTTCGCTTGCTAAAAGTAATACAAGGATTTGACCCGGCCGGAATCGGAGCACGCAACCTGCAAGAATGCCTGTTGCTGCAACTGAAGCGTAAACCGGACTCCATCGTCAACAACCGGGCTGAGAAGATATTGGAACGATGCTACGAAGACTTCACTTACAAACGGTGGGACCGAATCATGCTGCGTCTCGACCTGAAAGAAGAAGAGTTTAAAGAGGCATTGGAGGAACTGATTCACCTCAACCCCCGTCCGGGAAGTTCATTGGGAGAGACGATGGACAAAAACACACAGCCCATCATCCCCGACTTCATCGTGGAAATCGATGACAACGACCGCATCACATTCGAGCTGAACAACCACCACTTACCGGAACTGACCATCAACGCCGGTTTCAACCGAATGATGCAGGAATACACCCAAAACAAACAACCCAACAAGGAGCAAAAAGAGGCCATGTTCTTTCTCAAACAGAAAGTGGATTCGGCCCGAAACTTCATTCAAGCCATCGAACAGCGACAACATACACTCACCATCACCATGCAAGCCATCATCCGGATACAACAAGCCTTCTTTCTGGAGGGAGACGAGCAACTGTTGGTCCCCATGAAGCTGAAAGATGTAGCTGAAGAAGCGGGGGTGGACATCTCCACCGTTTCGCGAGTAAGCAACAGCAAGTATGTGCAAACGGAGTTCGGCATATTTCCCCTGAAATTCTTCTTCGGAGACAGTTACCGTAAGCCGGTCATGCTGCAAAACCGGCCATCGGGCAAGCAGGAACCGAACAAACAGAATCCCAACGAAGCGGAAGAAGGCAACGAAGAAAAAAGCATCCGAATGATACGAGCTACCATCCAAGAATGCATCGAACACGAGGACAAGCAATCGCCTCTCACCGATGAAGAGTTGATGACCATTTTAAAAGAAAAAGGATTTAACCTTGCACGCCGAACCATTGCCAAATATAGAACACAATTAGGAATACCCGTAGCTCGCATGAGACGATAGAGAACTTTCATAACAGATGAATTCAAAAAACAAACTCATATCTTTCGGAGCCGGCCTGCTCTCGGTGCTCTGCAATCCCATAGGAATCCCCTTTGTCGGATTCCTTGGCTTGTTCATGTTTTCCTACCTCAACCTGCTTCCACTCCATTACAAGATTATGATTCTAAGCATGATTGGCTGTTTTACTGTAGTCATTCCGTTGACAACCATCTTCTTGTTTATGCGCATCAACCATTGGAAAGCCGGCGACTTGGAAAATCGTCAAAAACGATTCGTTCCCTACGCGTTGATCATCCTCTCGTACATCGCCTGCCTCTTTACCATGAGCAGTTTGAACATGCCCCGTTTCCTGATGGGCATCATCCTTTCATCACTCCTCTCCATCACACTTTGCACCATTATCAACCGCTTTTGGAAAATCAGTGCGCACATGGCCGGCATGGGACAGCTTATCGGCTTGTTCATTGCTTCAAGCCTCATCTTCTATTACAACCCCGTAGGATGGCTCAGTCTCTTCATCCTCCTTGCCGGAGCGGAAGGGACCTGCAGCATCATCATACAACATCATACATTGGGACAGGTGCTGACCGGTGCCGCAATCGGACTGGTTTGCAGCATTGCCTGCCT
>JAFUNW010000036.1 GCA_017472905.1 Bacteroidaceae bacterium | reverse complement strand
TCCGGCTATGAAGTCCGCAAAAATTATGAGGGAGCAGATGTGGTGTGCTACTTACCTTTTGATACCCCTTGGAATGTTCATCGTTTTTTCAAACTTGTCCATCCGGAAATGGCCTTTTTCATTAAATATGAATTTTGGCAGAACTATTTGAACAAACTTCAACAATTGAATATTCCGACATACAGTGTCTCATCCATTTTCCGACCAAACCAACTCTTTTTCCGTTGGTATGGCGGCCAATATTATAAGGTATTAACGCGCTTCACCCATCTGTTTGTACAAAATGAGCCGTCCCGTCAATTATTAGCGGCTCGTGGAATTACGAATGTATCCGTAGTAGGCGACACCCGTTTCGACCGTGTGCTTGATATATTTCAGCAAGCAAAACAACTTTCTTTAGTAGAAAATTTCAAAGGTAGTTCTTTCGTATTGGTTGCCGGCAGTTCTTGGAGCCCGGACGAGGATATTTTCATACCTTATTTTAATGATCATCCTGAGATGAAACTGATTATTGCTCCCCATGTAATCAGTGAGACCCATTTGAAAGAGATAATAGAGAAACTAAAACGACCTTACGTACTTTACACTCAAGCTGATGCAACTTCGATAGCACAAGCCGATTGTTTGATTGTTAATTGCTACGGATTACTTTCATCTATCTACCGTTACGGAGAGGTAGCTTATGTAGGTGGTGGGTTCGGAGTAGGTATACATAATTTGCTTGAAGCTGTAGTATATGACGTTCCGGTATTATTCGGTCCTAATAATGAACGTTTCCGTGAAGCAACCGATCTAAAAGCTTGCGAGGGTGGAGTCGAAATTACAAAATACGAAGATTTTACACGTTTCTTGGACTTAATAATGATAAATGAAACACATCGGAAAGAATTGGGCAAACGAGCGGGTGACTATGTACGCAACAATGCAGGTGCAACTCAAGCCATTTTAAACTTTTTAGGTTTGTATTAGGTTAAAAAGCTATCGTTTTTATGCATTTTCTTTCAAATTGGCAAATCAACTCTTAAATAAAAGTTAATTTGCCAATTTGTTTTATGTTATATTATTAATAATGTCTATTTTTGTAACTTCTTATTAATTTTACGTAAGATTTCCCATTCGTGACTGTCATTATTCAAATTAGACTTCTATAAACAATAATATTAAATAAAATCAGCATGAAGAAAGTTACTCTGATCCTGTGTATTTTGCTTCTATCCGTAAATGGATTCTCGCAAAGAATAACAGACAAACTTGACCGAGGTTTAGTCGCTGTAAAAGTGAGTGGAGGAGTGTTTGTCAGTTGGCGTATATTTGCAGAAGAATATTACGATGTAGACTACAACCTCTATCGCAATGGGGTAAAAGTAAATTCAGAACCCTTATCTGTATCCAATTATTTGGATAAATCTGGAACATCAAGCAGTACTTATACTGTTGCTCCGATTATTGAACGGGCAGAACAAGCCCCTTGCAAAGCAGTAAGTGTATGGTCAAACCAATACATCGATGTTGCAATGCCGGCTGCTTATGACCGTAATGGAAACGTTGTATCCAATACCGATGGATATATTCTAAATGACGTTTCTTTGGCAGATGTAACCGGTGATGGTGTAACTGAATTCATTATTAAACGTAATTACGTAGGTAGTGACTTAAACACTACAGCCAATAAAACAAAATTCCATCATTACGAGTGTGTGGATATGTCCGGTAAACGTTTGTGGTGGATAGACCTTGGACCAAACATGATGGCAGGTCCCGATGAACAATGGGACTGTGTTGCATATGACTGGGATATGGATGGAAAAGCCGAGTGTGTGATGCGTGGAGCAGACAACATGATTATCCATACAGCTTCCGGAAAGACAATCAATGTAGGTAACATGAGCTATGTAGCCCCTCGCGACCAATACACATGCAACGGAGCTGAATATTTAATATATTTCAATGGAGAGACGGGCGAGCCTTACGATTGGGATGGAGTTTCAGAAAACTACACACCAATGGCATTCCCTCTTCCTCGTTTTGAAACCGGAGAAAGTGACTATGGTACTGTTTGGGGGAAAGCTGGTGATGGCGGCCACCGTTCTTCGAAATTCTATTTTGGTGCACCTGTATTAGACGGACGTAAAGCCAGCATCTTTTTAGGACGTGGTTGCTATACCCGTCATAAGATGTGCGCATTGGATGTAGACCCTATTACACACTCATTGACACAACGTTGGCGTTGGAATCAATATAGTGGAGGTTCTTGGTTCGGGCAAGGTTTCCACAATTTTGGTATTGCCGATGTAGATTGGGACGGACGCGATGAGATTGTCTTCGGATCTATGGTGATAGACGATAATGGAAAAGGACTTTCTACGACCGGATTAGGACATGGTGACGCACAACATTGTCGCGACTTCGACCCCTATCGTCATGGACAGGAAATATTTACCTGCAACGAAACGAGTCCGTCTATGAATTACCGCAATGCTACGACCTCTAAATTGTATTATCGTTTGCAGAGCACCAGCGATGACGGAC
>JAFUNW010000323.1 GCA_017472905.1 Bacteroidaceae bacterium | reverse complement strand
GGAGCAGTATCTTTTTCTACGACCCCCTCGGATTGTGCATTGCGTAAAATGGCATTCAAACTTCGTGAGATGCTGTTGGTTGTGTTGGTCAGTTCTCGCCGGATTTGTAGCAATTGATTGGATGCATTGTCTTTGATTCGTCCATATTTGTCGAGGATGGAGTCAATCTGTCCGAGTAAGGTGGGGTAGATGGTGATGTCTCCGGCCAGTGTTTTTAGGGCCGGATATTTTGTTGCTTCTTCTTCGTCCGATGTGCGCTGTAGGAAATGAACAATCCCGTTGATGGTTTCCAACGAACGTCTTAAATCAAAGAGTTCTTGCTCGTTCATGTACATACCTTCGACCCGAATGCGTTTCAGCATGGGGCGTAGATCATAGAAATATTGCTCAGGAAAGTCGTCTTCCTCTTCTATGATATGCATGAATTCTTCGCATTGGTCAAGTCTTTTCTCAAGCTCATCGATTTGTGTACAGAAGTCCATGCTTTCCACGCGTTCTTCGCCAAGTGTGCTCAAACATTTTTCTTTTAACAGGAGGCGTACTTGGTCAAATCCTATTTTCTGCTCAAAATTTCGGGGATATATCATTTCTCTTTTCCTATATGATATATAATGTATATACTATTGCGATATTTCGGACGCGGTTTTTCTTTGTAAAGGTCCGTTTTAAACTCTTTTTCAGATGCAAAAGTACTATTTTTACTATTTTTGAACAAAAAAAGTCTCAGATAATTTGTGGGAATAAAAAAAAGCAGTACCTTTGCATCGCTTTTCGATAAAAGCCTCTTTCAAAGAGTTGGAAAGGTGGTAGAGTGGTCGATTACAGCGGTCTTGAAAACCGCCGTGCTGAGAGGCACCGGGGGTTCGAATCCCTCCCTTTCCGCCAAGAAAATGAATTGAGTTTAAAAAGCATCGCAATGGCGATGCTTTTTTTGTTTCTGAACGCAAAAGATAGACATTTTATAGCAATATCCTAAATTAGCAGACAATAGAATATTATTATCCTAGTAATCAGAAAAACTTAGAGATATTTTTGAATTTTTTCCCGATGTTACTATATTGTCATCTGTAATCAATAAAAAAGAGAATATGAAAGTTCCATTCAGACATTCAATATCCACATTGCCCAACTGTGGCAGTTCAATCTCCAAAATCATATTTACCACACGTTGCGCCTGTGTGAGGTAATCTATCTGCTGCTCCATAAAGAAGGGGGTAATAGCTCTCCTCCAAGTATTGGGAGAAATGTTGTAGAGGTCTGCATGCGGCCAACACCTTCTCGGATGCCTCTAATGAATGATTAAGGATATTGTCAAGCGTAATAACTGGAACGAGATGTTCTCTTTAATCATCAGACTACGTTCGAAGGGCATATTTCATCGACAAAGATACTATAATTTGCTTAATGCAATAAGCAAAACTAAATAAATTTTGCTTAATACAATAAGCCAATTGTATTTTTAAAAGTTGAGTATTGAAAGGAGGTCTCAAACAAAAAGACGGTTTTTACTGAAAATGACAACCCCTCGTAGGGATACACCTACTTGTGGGAGGAGGCCCCTTTCAGTCGCGACAAATCACCGACATCATACAATGTCTTTTCCTGGTTTCAGTAGACGTTTTTCTGTTTCATTAGCTACATTAGTAGACGCTTTTATTGAAAGCCATCCTGAAAGTCTTTACACTTTCGTCATTTCCATCCTGATATTGTTTACACCTCCGTAAAGATGGACAAGCAGAATTTCTGGCTTTTTGTTTGGCTCGACAAAGAAGCTGATAGATTAAAGAAATATGTTCGCATATTTGACCTCCCCCCCCAAAAAAAAAGTAAACATAAGTTGTTTACTGCGGCTGAATTAGAAGATTTAGTAGATACATGGCTTGATGTAAGGGCAGAATGGGAAATACATGGAAGTAGCTTTTATTTGTATGCTTTTGCTCGTTATTTATTTGCTCTTTTACGCGCTATTTCCTCTTTCAAATGCTCAAACACATAAACAGCACCTTGATAATAAAGTCCCGTTTGAGTATCTTCTATTTTTGCAAACGTATTTGATTGATATAGTAGGTCTATGGCTTCCATATCT
>JAFUNW010000322.1 GCA_017472905.1 Bacteroidaceae bacterium | reverse complement strand
TTTTCCATTAGTACCCAATGTTTCAGCATTGGTTTTGGCCGTTGCCAAAGCGCCTTCTACGAATACGTTGTAAGCTGCGTTAGAGGCTTCAACTGCAGCGTATGCTGTGTTGATGGTGTCTAATGCGGCTAAAATCTCTTCGTCAGTGTTGGCATTGGCTGCAATGTTCAATGCTCCTTGGAGTGCAACGCGGTCGCCTTTCAAGTTAGATACCAAAGCGTTGGCTTCAGCAATGCGGTTGTTCAATACACTCTTCATGTCAGTAGCTGAAGCTCCGTGATAGTAGAGCTTAAACTCTGTTACGCAGAACCATCCGGTCTTTCCTCCGTTGGATGTAGATGCAAATCCGATACGCAAATTTCCGTCAATCACGTTGATTGTCGCAGTCTGCAGGGTTTCCCATCCTTCGGGAAGATTCCATCCGTTGTCGATGGTCATGGCCGGTGAAACGGCAGTACCGGCAGTACCGCTTACGTAAGCGTGCTGGTCTGAAATAAGGCCTTCTTGTGTCATGGCTTTACATTCCAACGAGTAAAGTCCGTTGGGCAGCCCGGTCAGGTCTTGGTGTACATCCATGCTGGTGAAGTTGTCGTTCCAAGAGTTCCAGCAAGGTTTGCCACCCACGTAATTCGTGCGATAATCTCCACCGTTTACTTTTACGGTTTCGTATACCCAAGGTTCAAATTGATCCCATTCACTGCGGTTGCTTGCTGTGATAAGGTCTTTGCTGATACCGCAAGCCGGGTCGTAGAAGTCGGGGTATTGAATCAAGAAAGAGTAATCTGCCGGAGTGTCGATTGTACCCACTTGACTGTACAAGTAAGTCGTGCGTGCCTCTGTGAGGTTGGCGATGGCAGCTTCGTAATCGGCATATTTCATGGATTCCGGGCTGATGAGTACGTCATTGGCTTCATCGCAAGCGATGCTGAACTCATCGTATCCGGGATAGGCTGTGTTGATCAACAGATTGTTGCTGCAATCATTGTATAGCTCCTGCAATTCCTGAACCAATGCCAATCCGGCCTTGGCTTTGTCTTGTGCAGCTTTCAGGCGGGCTATCTCGGCATCCATACTCTCTACGGTGGATTCGTCTGTTTCCCATGTCAATTCGTATGCAGCATACAATTCTTCGGCCAAGCCTCCATATTCCTGCATTTCGTCTGAATTTACGTAGTTCTCGATGGTGGTACGGAAATTATCCAACTCTCTCTGTTTTACGAAAACGGCATCGTCCGGATTAACAGTGGTAATTTCTCCTAAATAGAACTCATCGAATCCGTAGTTTCCGGCAGCATCGCCTTCACCCAACCAACGGAATCGACAGTTTACAAAGGTGTAGTTGTCGCTGTTGGTGAATACGACTTCGTTTTTTGTCCACGAACCGTCTTCGGTCATTTTAGCATTTCCTGCGAGAGAGGCTCCTTCGGGATTGTTGTTTCCATTTCCCATTAATTTGAAAGCTTCGCTTTCATCGCGGAGCGACATTCCCAAGGATGTTACCAAAAATTCGTTGGTTCCGGTGAATCCTTTCAATGATTTGATACTGAACGCAAAATAATATTGCTTGCCCGGTTCAATGGCCCAACCGGTTCCGATTGAACTGGCTCCGGCGGCACCTGTATGTCCGGTCGGATTCAAGAACGGACCGTCATCGTTGGCTCCTCCGGTTTCTACAATGGTAAATGTGCTACCGAGTGCACTTCCGTTTCCTGCTTCCCAATTGTTTACGCCATCGTTGAACGAACCGTTGGTAATCAAGTTCGGTCCTAACTGATAGGGAATGTCATCGATGGTGATTATCTCCCCCTCTTTTTGAGCATGGGCCGTTGACAGCCATGCGCCGGCAAACAAAGTTGCCAGTAAAAAGTAGAACTTTCTCATTTCGTTTCTGTTTAAATAGGTTAATGAATGATTGTTTTATATGTTTCAATGCTGCAAAAATACGTTTAATTTGGATAACAACAAAGAAAAAGGTTGCTTTTAAGCGTTGTAAATTGATTGTGTAGGCACACGAAGACAGAAGTAGAGAGAAAAAAGAGAATTTATCTTTTAGGATTGCGTCTTTTGTAGGTCGATGAAAAATGGATGTGGCTTGTGGATTTGAAAGAGCCGGTCGCTCACGAAAATCTGCTGCCTTGCGGAGGACTTTTTGCCGTGCAGCAGATTGAATTCTGCTGCACGGCGGACGGAACTCTGCTGCACGGCAGATTTTGGTGGGCTCTACGTCAGAATATAAAAGGCTTCCGGAGGGGAAATATCACTCCGCAGCCGGAGTGTGATTGCAGATAATCAGATTAAATTTAGGACGCTTTTTTTGGTTATACTCAGGCTTTACACTATCTTTGCACGTCTCCAACGAATTTTCTAGGGGGAGAAGCAGAACAATTTGTGCTATATATATAATAAGGTATAGAGGAAATGACAATCAATGACGATATTAAACAGGCCTTGGAGGTGTTGAATCGGGGAGGCGTGATACTTTACCCGACCGACACGGTGTGGGGAATCGGTTGTGATGCGACCAACAGCGAGGCAGTAAAGCGGGTATATGAGATTAAGCAACGCGCCGACCATAAGGCAATGTTGGTTTTGTTGGATTCATCGGCCAAACTGAACTATTATGTCAAGGATGTGCCTCCGATAGCGTGGGACTTGATAGACTTGACTACCACTCCTTTGACCATTATCTATGAAAATGGACGTAACGTAGCTCCCGAACTGTTGGGAGAGGATGGCAGTATCGGTATTCGCATTACGGACGAAGAGTTTTCCAAGCAGCTTTGTTTTCGCTTTCGCAAGGCTTTGGTCTCTACCTCGGCCAATATCAGCGGCGAACCCGCTCCCACCTGTTTTAGGGAGATAAGCGATGAAATCAAAGAGTCGGTAGACTACATCGTCAATTTCCGCCGGGGAGACAAAAACATGGGACATCCCTCCGGAATCATTAAGTTGGGAGCCGGCGGTATGGTAAATGTCATTCGCGAATAGAGGAGGAGAGTGTAAAGGTTTGATTTTTGGTAAGTGATTTTTTTGTTTTAGTATGAAAATAGTCTTTGTCATCCTGAGCTTGTCGAAGGATCTTAGGGATTGGCAAAACAAAGATGCATCAGTGAGACCCTGAGATGCTTCGGCTACGCTCAGCATGACAGGAGACCGCCTGTGAATTTACATGCGAAACTTAAACGTACTATAATAATAAGGTGTGACCATTATGCCGACAAAGGAAGAAAGAATAAGTTTGATGGAACGTTTCGTGCGTTGGCGCGAAGAGCAGATTAGCGACAAGAAATTCGTTTTGTTTCTTAGTTTCGTTGTCGGAATCTGTACGGCAGTAGCAGCATTGTTGCTGAAAACCTTGATTCATTTGATAGAGAGTTTGTTGACCGATCGCTTTGACGTGACCGGTGCGAACGGATTGTATTTGCTCTATCCGGTGGTGGGTATTTTCCTGACCATGCTTTTTATTCGTTACGTGGTGCGTGACGACATCAGTCACGGTGTAACGAAGATATTGTACGCCATATCGCAGCGTCAAGGACGGATAAAGTCTCACAACATGTTTTCTTCGGTTGTGGCCAGTGCCATCACCATTGGTTTCGGAGGTTCGGTCGGAGCGGAAGCCCCCATCGTGTTGACCGGTTCGGCTATTGGGTCCAATCTGGGACGTGTCTTCAAGTTGGAACATCGCACGCTGATGTTGTTGGTGGGTTGTGGGGCAGCCGGTGCTGTAGCCGGCATCTTCAAGGCTCCCATTGCCGGTTTGGTGTTTACACTCGAAGTGTTGATGATAGACCTGACGATGGGGTCGTTGTTACCGTTGCTCGTGTCGTGTGTGACGGCTACAACAGTGTCTTACATAGCTACCGGTACGGAAGCCATGTTCCAGTTCAACCTCGACAACCCGTTCGCAATGGAGCGCATCCCGCACGTCATTCTGTTGGGGATTATCTGTGGCATGGTTTCGCTTTACTTTACGCGTGCCATGAACAGTTGCGAAAACATGTTTCGCCGTTTTGCGGCCCGTCCCTACGTGAAGTTGTTGATTGGTGGTGCTATGTTGAGCATTCTGATATTTGTGTTCCCTCCGCTCTATGGTGAAGGATACGATACGATACACTTGTTGTTGAATGGCAAAACTCCGGAAGAGTGGGACATGGTGATGAACAACTCCCTGTTCTACGGCTTGGGGGATGTTTTGCTCATTTATTTGGTTTTGATTGTTCTACTCAAAGTGTTTGCCACCAGTGCCACCAATGGCGGAGGCGGATGTGGAGGAATCTTTGCGCCGAGTCTTTTTCTGGGATGTATTACCGGATTTGTTTGGGCACGTTTCAGTAATTTGATGAATGTGGGAGGAGTCGAGGTCATGGAGGAGAATTTTGCTTTGCTGGGCATGGCCGGCTTGATGTCGGGTGTGATGCATGCGCCGCTTACCGGTATCTTCTTGATAGCCGAACTGACCGGAGGGTATGACCTCTTTCTTCCTCTGATGATAACCTCCGTTTCGGCTTACTTGACGATAGTCGTTTTTGAACCACACAGCATCTATTCCAGGCGCTTGGCCAAGAAAGGGGAACTGATGACCCATCATAAAGACCGTACCGCTTTGATTCTGATGAAGATTGAGGATGTGGTGGAGACGAACTTTTCTCCGTTGCGTCCGGATATGGACTTGGGTGAATTGGTTGGCATTATTTCCCGTGCCAAACGAAATATATTTCCTGTTGTCGGAGGTGATGGCGTCTTGTTGGGAATCGTTCAAATGGATGATATCCGAAACATCATGTTCCGCCAAGAACTATATCATCGCTTCAAGGTGGACCGCTTGATGACCCTGCCTCCGGCTCGTTTGAGTGTGAACGACCCGATGGAAGTGGTGATGCGAAAGTTTGATGACACCAATGCATGGAACCTTCCGGTGGACGATGGCGATGGAAAGTACATGGGGTTTGTCTCCAAATCGAAGGTCTTTTCCACTTATCGGCAGGTGCTGGTGGATATGTCGGAGGATTAAGATAGGGATGAGGAAAGGAACGCAGGTGGAGGAGAGAAAGCAAAAATGGAGTTATCGGCTCTTTGAGCCTAGGAGTTAAAGGAGTTATTACTCCGCTTCGCTTCGTTAGGAGTAAAAGCCGATAGTTTTGTAAACATGGGACGTTCGTCTGTCAACGATTGATGAGTAAGGAATAAATTCATTTGGCTTTAACTCCTAGTGAGCGAAGCGAACGCTAACTCTTTTAACTCCTCTAACTCCTTTTAAATAAAACTTTAAAAACTACAACGCATATGAAAAAAGAAAATTTGCGAATCGTATATATGGGAACTCCCGACTTTGCAGTGGAGAGTTTGCGCCGCTTGGTGGAAGGCGGCTATCAAGTAGTAGGTGTAGTGACGATGCCCGACAAGCCGATGGGACGGCATGGCAGTGTGTTGCAGCCGAGTCCGGTGAAGCAGTATGCTGTTTCGCAAGGACTGAAAGTCTTGCAACCCGCTAATCTCAAGGATGAAGCTTTTGTGGAGGAGTTGCGGGCGTTGCAGGCCGATTTACAAATTGTGGTGGCGTTCAGAATGTTGCCCGAAGTGGTGTGGAACATGCCTCCGATGGGGACATTTAATCTGCATGCCTCCTTGTTGCCGCAATATCGCGGAGCCGCTCCGATCAACTGGGCCATTATCAATGGAGACCAAGAGACGGGAATTACCACCTTCTTCCTGAAGCATGAAATAGATACGGGCGAGATTATCCAGCAAGTTCGCATTCCGATAGCAGAGACCGATGATGCCGAAGCAGTACACGACCGTTTGATGGAGCTCGGTGGAAGTCTGGTCGTGGAGACTGTAGAGGCGATTTTGTCCGGCAGTGTGAAGCCTATGCCGCAGGAAGAATTGATTTCCACAGGCGAAGCGTTGCGTCCGGCTCCGAAGATTTTTAAGGATACTTGTCGGATAGATTGGACCAAGGGGGTGAAACAGGTGTATGACTTTGTGCGGGGATTGTCTCCCTATCCGGCTGCATGGACCGAACTCATTGGAGAGGATGGACGGGTGCAGGTAATGAAAATCTATCAGACCGAAAAAGAATTCGCCGCTCATGATTTGTCTATCGGGACACTCTGTACGGATGGAAAAAGATGGATGAAGGTGGCTGTAGCGGATGGATACATCCAATTGCGCTCGGTACAGCTGGCCGGTAAGAAAAGGATGTCGGTAGAGGATTTCTTGCGTGGATTTAAGGCAGGAAAAGAACAATCTGTACGCTGATAAGTCATAAAACTGCTAAAAAAGTTGCAGATTTCGCGAATTATGTTTTTATTTGCAGCCGATAAGTATAAAAGAACCGATTATTTATTAATTTTTAAAACCTACAGCCTATTGATAGACATTACTCTAAAACATAAAAGAGAGAAGTAATGGACAATTTGGAGACAATGACCGATGAGATGTTGGTCGCTCTGTATGCAAAAGGCACGAATCAAGCTTTTGACATTCTTTTGGAACGTTATAAGGATAAACTCTATTCTTATATCTACTTTATTGTACGCAACGAAGACCTTGCCGAAGACATTTTCCAAGAAACGTTCGTCAAAGCTATTGTAACAATACAACAAGGACGCTATACCGAAAATGGTAAATTCCCGGCATGGTTGACTCGTATAGCCCACAATCTGGTGATAGATTTCTTCCGACAAGAACGAAACGAGAATACCGTATCGAACGATGAAACGGAGGTCGACCTATTCAATAATATCAAATTCTCGGAAGAGACTGTTGAGATGCGCATGGTGAACGACCAGACGTTGAAAGATGTCAGACGTTTGATGGATATGTTGCCTGATAACCAACGTGAGGTGGTGTATATGCGTTATTATCAAGACTTGTCGTTTAAGGAAATAGCCGAAATCACCGGGGTGAGCATCAATACCTCATTGGGACGTATGCGCTATGCACTGATGAATCTGCGCAGATTGGCAGAAGAGAAAGATATCGTTCTGACTCTTGCCTGACGAATGACTTGCGAGAGGGATTTTCGAGCGAAAGCTAATTGCGATGTGAGAGAAAGAAACAAATTTTTTTTCTCACATCGCAATTTTAATTTAACTAAAACATACTAAACTCTTTTTGCTTTCGTTAAATTAATAGATTCGCAGAAGTGGGAGAAGAATCCCCACCGTATGCGGTCAGTTAGAAATAAGTATATTGTCAATCAGTCTCAAAAAAAATTGCCTATGAACGAAAGTATTACTTCTTATTCTTCTTATTCTGACAAAACCGAGGTGCGAAATGTCTTTTCGCATCGTGAACGCAAGTCTCCAAGTGAGAAAACGTTGATGTTCCTGAAGCTTTTTGCACGTAATTATCGGGCCTCTTCACTTTTGCCCGAAAGTTTGCCGGGCTTTGTTTTGGGATAATCCTGAAAAAGCTATACCTTTGCATGACGCATGCTTCGTATGGATGGAAAGCGTGTGGAACTATTGTATGAACGAAAGCAAACATTGTAGTTATGGGATTAAAAATTGCTCCATCGATGTTGGCCGCAAATTTCTTGAATTTGCAAGCCGATTTAGAGATGATAAACCGTAGTGATGCCGATTGGCTCCATTTGGATGTCATGGATGGCGTGTTTGTACCGAATATCTCTTTCGGATTCCCGGTTTTGAAGCAAGTGGCTTCCTATTGCAAGAAACCGTTGGATGTTCATTTAATGATTGAGAATCCGGATAAATTCATTCGGGAAGTCAGCGGATTGGGTGCCATGATGATGAATGTACATCAAGAGGCTTGTCTTCATTTGCATCGTACGATTCAGCAAATCAAAGAAGCCGGAATGAAAGCCGGAGTGACGTTGAATCCCGCAACACCGGTCTCCATGTTGAAAGATATAATCCGCGATGTGGATATGGTGTTGTTGATGAGTGTGAATCCCGGCTTTGGCGGGCAAAAGTTCATTCCTCATACACTTGAGAAAGTAAGGGAATTGCGCAACCTGATAGAGCAGGTCGGTTCCGAAACCTTGATAGAAGTGGATGGTGGAGTGAATCTGGAAACCGGAAAGCAACTACGCGAAGCCGGAGCAGATGTATTGGTTGCCGGAAGCTTTGTATTTAAATCGGCTCATCCGGAAGAAACTATTTTGCAATTGAAAAACCTGTGAAAGGGATAGAACCCTTTTTGATTTTTTGGCAGGCGCATCCATTCTTGCGTCTGTTACTTCCTTTGATGGGAGGCATCCTGCTGGCTGATGTTGGAGAAGGTTATTCTTTTCCACCTGAACTTTTGGCTTGGTCGGAAGTTTTCCTCTTGTGTATAGGTTTGGGATTGGCTTTTACTTTGCACTCCTATCGTTTTCGTTACCTGTTCGGGTGTTGGTGTTTTCTTTTCTTTTTCTTTTTGGGATTTTGGGTTGGATGTAATCGGTGGCGAGAGGTAAAAACCGAATGGCCTACGGAGGCAACAGTTTATGAAGCCGGTCTTCTCGATTATCCTCATCCCAAGCGGCGTAGCTATTTGTGTGAAGTCCGACTGAAAGCCTTTTTGGATGGGAACGTCATGCAACAAAAAGAGGTCAACTTGTTGCTGTATCTTCCCAAAGACACTCTTGTTGAAAAGCTGCAACCCGGTGATAACATTCGTTTTTATGGGAGAGTACGTCTTCCGGATTCTTTGACTAAGGTAGAGACGTTTGATTATGCTCGCTATTTATATCATCACGATGTGTCGGGGACACTTTATACAACTCATTGGCAATTCTTGAACAGGAAAAACGGAGGAGGTTGGAAGGAGGATGCTCTCAAACTTCGGAAAGGTTTGTTGGAATTTTATGCATCTTCCGGATTATCCGGTGATGAACTGGCTGTACTCTCTGCATTGACATTGGGGTATAAAGAAGATTTAAGCGAAGAGGTGGAGGAACAATATTCGGTCTCCGGCGCCAGTCATGTCCTTGCTTTGTCCGGTCTGCATGTCGGTATTCTTTGTATGGTAATAGGTGGCTTTTTGAATCTGTTACTTCCGGGAATACGTCTTCGTTGGTTGCGTGGAGTAGGGATGATTATAGGTGTATGGCTGTTCGTTTGGCTGGTGGAAATGCCGGTCTCTGCTATTCGTGCGGCGACCATGTGTACCTTATTTATTATAGGTAACTTTTTGACTCGGGTAGGATTCGCAATGAATACGTTGGCCGTTACTGCCTTTTTTATGTTACTTTTTCAGCCTTTCAACCTGTTTGATGTCGGTTTTCAGATGTCTTTTGTCGCAGTGGCCTCTATTTTGTTGCTTCAGCGGATGTTTTATGACATGTTACCCCGTATATCGAACCCCGTATTGCGCTATGGATGGGAAATAACAACGCTTTCCATTGCCGCACAAGTCGGAGTAGCTCCGCTGATTCTTTTCTATTTTTCCCGTTTTTCAGTCTATTTCTTATTAACCAATTTGTGGGTGATTCCATTGACTTGGCTGATTGTCGCCTTGTCATTGCCATTTCTTCTTTCGGCCTTGCTACCTTGGGAGTGGCTTCATTCTGTATTTGCTCTGTTGCTGGAATGGCTTATTGGTTTGATGAATAAAGGAGTGGAATGGCTGCATCTGTTACCCGGAGCCGCATGGGACAATTGGTCTCCTTCTATATGGATGGTGGGTTTGCTCTATGGAGCAATGGGTTCTTTATGTTGGGCTTTCCGGTTTAGGAGCGGGCGTGCATTGGTAGTCGCTTTGTTTTCAATTGCTGCTATTTGTTTGCTTGAACTTTGTAGGTGAATGACACAGATATAGGATAAGTTGGCACTTTTTTGCTCGTTCGCAGCGTAAATGTGAAAATTATCCCGTAACTTTGCCAAGTTTTAAATGAAAGTATCAAGTATTATGTTGAGTAAGATTATTGCCCAATCTCATATAGAGCATTTTGCAAAGTGGTTGAATAAAGCCGAAAAATTTGTAATTGTCACTCATGTATCTCCGGATGGTGATGCCATCGGTTCCTCTTTGGGGTTGCGTCATTTTTTGGAAATGCAAGAGAAAACAGTACAAGTAATTGTTCCTAATGGTTTTCCGGACTTTTTGTGTTGGATGGACGGAGCAAAAGAGATTTTGCGTTACGATAAATATTCGGATTTTGCCAATAAACTGATAATGGAAGCCGATGTTGTTTGTTGTGTTGATTTTAATTGTTTGAAACGTATTGATGCAATGGCAGAAGCGGTCTCTTCTTCTCCAGCTCGCAAAATCATGATTGATCACCATCCGGAACCGGAACCATTTTGTGATATAACGATTTCTCATCCTGAAGTAGCATCGGCCTCTGAGTTGGTTTTCCGTTTTATTTGTCGTTTGGGCTATTTTGAGGATGTGACGAAAGAGTGTGCTGAATGCATTTATACCGGTATGATGACCGATACGGGAGGATTTACTTACAATTCGAATAATCGCGAAATCTACTTTATCATTAGTGAGTTGCTAGAAAAAGGAATCGATAAGGATGAAATTTATCGAAAAGTATTCGGCTCACAATCTGAGAGTCGTATGCGTCTCATGGGACATGTTCTTTCGAATATGAAACTCTTTCCGGAATATCATGCTTCGCTAATGACATTGACCAAGAAAGAGATGGAAGAATTCCATTTCATTCGAGGCGATTCCGAAGGCTTTGTCAATATGCCGTTATCTATCAAGGGAATATCTTTTTCAGCTTTTATACGAGAAGATACAGAAAAGCCGCAAATAAACATTTCGTTGCGTTCTGTCGGAGATTTTCCTTGCAATCAGGTTGCTGCGGCCTTCTTTAACGGTGGTGGCCATTTGAATGCTTCAGGTGGTGAAGTGCATGGTACAATGGAGGAGGCTGTGCAACGTTTTTATGCTGCGTTGGAACAATTTAAGCCCTTGCTCACTAAAAAATAGTTATATTAAACTAATTGCGCAGGGATAAGAGAGAAGTATATTCAGTTATTTTGTACTTTTGCGCGAAATGATAAGAAACAAATGAAGAAGCTATTTTATTTATTTCCCCTCCTTTTGTTGACAGGGATATTCTTTCAAGCATGTGATGACTATGAGACCTATGCAGAAATGAAAGAAAAAGAGCGTGAAGCCATTCGCGCATTTATAAAAGAACAGAACATCAAGGAAATCAGTCTGGAACAATTCTATGCACAAGACTCATTGACGAATGTAGAAGAGAATGAGTATGTTCTTTTCCCCGATAATGGCGTCTATATGCAGATAGTACGAAAAGGTACAGGTGGCAAAATGGAGGAAGATGAACGGGCTGATGTCTATAGTCGTTATGTAGAGGTGAATATCAAAAGTCGGGATACCTTGTCAGGAAATCTATTTGATGCAGCCAATCCGGATGTTTTTACCCTTACTTATAAGAATGGCTCTTATACCGGTTCGTTTACTCAGGGATATATGAATCGTAACTATGGAAGTTCCGTTCCTTCCGGTTGGTTGGTACCGATGCCTTATATCAATCTGGGTCGTAAATTGTCGGACTTGGCAAAGGTTCGTTTGATTGTACCACATAGTCAAGGACAGTCAACGGCAACCCAATATGTGTATCCTTGTTATTATGAAATTACTTATCAGAAAGGAAGATGACATTAATAAAATCTATATCCGGCATTCGTGGAACGATTGGCGGAACAGTTGGAGAGGGATTAAATCCACTTGATATCGTAAAATTTACTGCCGCTTATGCAACTTTGATTCGGCGAACAACTTCTGTGCAGAGCAATAAGATTGTAGTCGGACGTGATGCTCGCATTTCGGGTGAAATGGTGAAGAATCTTGTTTGTGGAACTTTGTTAGGCATGGGCTTTGATGTCGTAAACATTGGTTTGGCTTCGACTCCAACCACAGAATTGGCTGTAGTGATGGAAGGGGCTTGCGGTGGTATTATTTTAACGGCAAGTCATAATCCGCGCCAATGGAATGCATTGAAGTTGTTAAATGAACAAGGTGAGTTCTTGAATGCAGATGAGGGCAATGAGGTTCTTCGTATTGCGGAGGCGGAAGATTTCGTTTTTGCAGATGTAGACTCTTTGGGAAAATATAGAGAAGATGAGACCTATAATCAAAAGCATATAGATAAGGTGTTATCTTTGGATCTGGTCGATGTAGAAGCTATTCGCAAGGCAAAATTCAGAGTTGCGCTTGATACGGTGAATTCCGTAGGTGGAATTATTCTTCCCGAATTATTGAAGCAATTGGGTGTTGAACAGATTGATTTGCTTTATGGTGAGCCGACCGGAGATTTTCAACATAATCCGGAACCTTTAGAGAAGAATCTCTCCGGCATTATGGATTTAATGAAAAAGGGTGAACATGATGTAGCCTTTGTCGTGGATCCGGATGTTGACCGATTGGCCATGATATGTGAAAATGGAGAGATGTACGGAGAAGAATATACTTTGGTGACTGTTGCGGACTATATATTGAAACATACCCCGGGCAATACAGTGTCCAATTTAAGTTCTACTCGTGCTTTACGCGATGTGACTACTCAATATGGTGCGACCTATCAGGCTGCAGCCGTTGGTGAAGTCAATGTAGTAGCGAAAATGAAAGCCTGTCATGCCGTAATAGGTGGAGAAGGTAATGGAGGTGTCATCTATCCGGCTTGTCACTATGGTCGTGATGCCTTGGTAGGTATTGCACTTTTCCTTAGTCACTTGGCTCATCAGGGAATGAAGGTAAGCGAATTGCGTTCTACATATCCACCTTATTATATAGCAAAAAATCGGATTGATTTGACTCCGGATACAGATGTGGATGCAATACTTACTCGTGTAAAAGAGATCTATAAAGATGAAGAGATTAACGATATTGATGGAGTAAAGATAGATTTTCCGGATAGTTGGGTACATTTGCGTAAGAGTAATACAGAGCCGATTATTCGGGTCTACTCAGAAGCAACGACTATGGAAGCAGCTGATCGTTTGGGCAAGAACGTCATGAATGTCGTTTATGAATTAGCAAAATAGAATCTAAATTTATTCGGGCTTTGAGTTTATGGTCGAGAAAAAGATGAACCTGTTAGGGATGACATTGGCCGAATTGCAAGATTTGACAGAACGTTTAGGGATGCCTCGTTTTGCCGCTAAGCAGATAGCCTTGTGGCTTTATGTCAAAAGGGTTACTTCCATTGATGATATGACCAATTTGTCTTTGAAGTTTCGTGAAATTTTAAAGGCAGATTATGAAATCGGAACTTCTGCTCCTGTAGAAGCCATGCGTTCAATAGATGGAACCGTGAAATATCTTTTTCAAGTCTCTTCCACCGGATTTGTAGAGGCTGTTTATATACCTTCCGAAGATGGAGAGCGTGCAACACTGTGTGTTTCTTCACAAGTAGGATGCAAGATGAATTGTAAATTCTGCATGACAGGTAAACAGGGCTTTGAGAGAAATCTGACAGCCGGACAGATACTAAATCAGATTATTTCTATTCCTGAAAGCCAACTTTTGACCAATGTTGTCATGATGGGGATGGGAGAACCTTTGGATAATATAGACGAGGTATTAAAGTCTTTGGAGATAATGACTTCTGATTATGGTTTCGCTTGGAGTCCGAAACGGATTACATTGTCTACGGTTGGATTGCGTAAAGGATTGGAACGATTTTTGCGGGAGAATGATTGCCATTTAGCTATCAGTTTACATAATCCATTCCCCTCTCAACGTTTGGAATTGATGCCGGCAGAACGTGGATTCTCTATTATCGACATGCTTGAATTGTTGCGTCAAGAGGATTTTACTCACCAAAGACGTTTATCATTTGAGTATATTCTTTTTAAAGGAGTGAATGACTCTATGGCTCATGCAAAAGAGTTGGTACGTTTGTTGCAAGGGATAGAATGCCGTATTAATTTGATTCGATTCCATGCCATTCCGAATGTACCACTTGAAGGCTTGTCTATGGAAGAAATGGTTAAGTTCCGTGATTATCTGACACAGCATGGTGTTTTTACGACCATTCGTGCTTCACGCGGAGAAGATATATTTGCAGCTTGTGGCATGTTGTCAACAGCTCAAAAAGAAAAACGGACAGAAGAATTGTTATAAGAAATAGAAAAGAAATAAAAAACAGTTGATTTATGATAAAGAGTGTAATGAAATGGAGTATAATTCCACTAATGGTCTTATGTATATGTGCTTCTTGTAAAAATGATGGTAAATCATTGTTGGCTCCGGCTTCTAGCGGACGTCCTTATGAAATGTTGGTTGTAATGGATGACTCGTTGTGGAATAAGCCGGCAGGTCGTGCTTTGTTTGAAGCTTTGGATACGGATGTACCCGGACTTCCTCAGTCTGAACGCTCTTTCCGTATATCTCAGATTAGTACGGATGAATTAAGCCGTTCTTTTTCTATCTTTCGGAATATTATCATGCCGGATATTCAGAATATTTATTCCCAACCGAAGTTTAAGTTTTCTCGTGATGTAAAGGCTTCTCCGCAGATTATCATGTCTATTCAAGCACCGGATGAAGAAAGTTTTGAAACCTTTGTACGTGAAAACAAACAGGTTATAGTGGATTTCTTTACCAAAGTAGAGATGAATCGTCAAGTAAAACAATTAAAGAAAAAGTATAGTTCCGTTGTGGATCAATTGGTAAAAGATAGTTTTGATTGTCGTCTGTTTGTTCCTACGGATATTAGTTATTATAAACGTGGAACCGACTTTCTTTGGGCATCAAGTAATAAAGAGACTGATGATTTGAATTTGGTTGTATATTCTTATCCTTTTACGGACAAGGAGACTTTCACCATAGACTATTTTGTTCATAAGCGCGATTCGTTTATGAAAGCTAATTTACCGGGACCGTATGAGGGATCGTACATGGCAACAGATACACTTTATGTAGTATCCAAAGATATTGCAGTGAAAGGAGAATATGCTCAAGAAGTTAAAGGCTTATGGGCAATGAAAGGTGCAACAATGGGAGGCCCGTTTGTTTCACACGTACGAGTAGATAAAGAGAATGGACGTATTATAGTAGTAGAAGGTTTTATCTATGCTCCCAATCGTAAAAAACGCGATTTGATTCGTAAGATGGAAGCAGCACTTTATACGTTGCAACTTCCTGGGGAAGAACCTACGGAAGATGTCGTCTTGGAAAATATAGAAGAGGATAAATAGAGTATATAGATATGTAAGGAAGCAAGGTGGGTGTTTGCTTCTGAATAAAAGTATAAACAATATGGAAAACAATAAAATACGTGTAGGCATTACGCACGGTGATATAAACGGTATCGGTTATGAAGTGATATTGAAGTCTTTTGAAGATTCAACGATGCTTGAGCTTTGTACTCCTATAGTATATGGTTCTCCCAAGGTTGCGGCTTATCATAGGAAAGCAATAGATTCTCCTACTAATTTTTGCATTATAAATTCAGCTTCAGAGTTTCAACAAGGAAAATTGAATGTAGTGAATTGTGTGGAAGACGAAGTGAAAGTCGAACTGTCTAAACCTACATTGGAGAGTGGTAAAGCTGCTTTGTTAGCTTTGGAAAAAGCATTGGATGATTATCGGGAAGGTTTGATTGATGTGTTGGTTACAGCTCCGATAAACAAAAACGTCATTCAATCGGATACATTCCATTTTCCAGGCCATACGGAATATATACAAGAACGTGTAGGAGAGGGGCAAAAAGCTTTAATGATACTGATGCGAAATGATTTTCGTGTGGCATTGGTAACGGGGCATATTCCGGTTCGTGATATTGCTAGGACCATTACAAAAGAATTGATAGAGGAAAAGTATCTTATCTTTGAGCATTCGCTGAAACAAGATTTTGGAATCGGAAAGCCTCGTATAGCAGTATTGGCGTTGAATCCTCATGCCGGAGATGATGGGTTAATTGGTACAGAAGAGCAAGAGGTTATTATACCGGCTATAGCAGAATTGAAGAAAAAAGGTAAACTTTGTTACGGTCCTTATTCCGCAGATGGATTCATGGGTTCCGGTTTATTTGAAAAGTTCGATGGTATCTTGGCCATGTATCACGACCAAGGATTAGCTCCTTTTAAAGCTTTGGCGATGGAAGAAGGAGTTAACTATACGGCCGGTCTTCCAATTGTGCGTACTTCACCCGCTCATGGTACTGCTTATGACATAGTAGGGAAAGGCATTGCTTCTGCCGATTCTTTCCGGCAGGCTATTTATGTCGCTATAGATGTTTACCGAAACCGAATCATTGAGACGGAAATTCATACCAATCCTTTGCGTAAACAATACCATGAGAAGCGAGATGACAGTGATAAGTTGAAATTGGACGAAGTTTAATGGTTTAGAATATGAAATTTGCAATTATTTCTGCCGGCGAAGGTTCGCGTTTGGCACAAGAGGGGATGGCTTTGCCCAAACCTTTAGTCCGATTGAATGGAGAGCCTATGATAGAGCGCTTGATTCGTTTATTTCTTCGTCAAGGTGCAGAAAGTGTAGCTGTCATTATTAATAACGAGAGTGAGCAGACAAAAACATTTTTGCTTCATTTGCAGCAGGAACTTCCGATAGAACTGATTATAAAGAGTACCCCTAGTTCCATGCATAGCTTTTATGAATTAAGTTCTTTATTGGGCGAAGATAAGTTTTGTTTGACTACGGTTGATACCATTTTTCAAGAAGATGAATTTTCACGTTTTATAGCCGCATTCCAACAATCAGATAGCGATGGAATGATGGCTGTAACAGATTTTGTGGATGATGAAAAACCTCTGTATATATCCACAGATAAGGAGTTGCGCATTACCGGTTTTCATGATGAACCGACTATAGATACTCGTTACATATCCGGAGGTATTTACTGTTTGGGACCGAAAGCATTGCTTACTTTGCAACGTTGTATGCAAGATGGAGTCTCACGCATGCGGAATTATCAACGCCGGTTAATTGTGGATGGATTGAATTTGCAGGCATGGCCATTCCGAAAAATAGTAGATGTGGATCATGTACAGGATATTGCCAAAGCTGAGGAATTTCTGAAAGAGGAGAATTGTTGCAAAAGAGAGTAACCATGAAAGTTATAGGCATAAGTCGGGGAAGTCAATATTCACCAAACCATGTGGGAAACGATGCAGCAATCTTTCGTAAGGTAATGGAGGAATTATGCAACCTTGGTTGTGACGTTGTTGTATATTCCGAAACAGAGTTAGGAACTATTGCTGAGGCTGAAGCAGATATCGTAGTGAGCATGGCACGCGATGACCAAACGCTGAATGTGTTGCATGCATTTGAACAAAAAGGAATTCCGGTTGTTAATTCTCCTTACGGTGTAGAAAATTGTGTGCGGCGTCCAATGACAGAAATTCTTTTGAATCAAGGTATACCTCATCCCCGTAGTTGGGTTTTATCCCTCCCTTTATGTTCTGATTTGTCACAATTATCCTATCCTTGTTGGATAAAGCGTGGCGATTCTCATGCAATGGTGAAGGAAGACGTATGTTATGTTACAACATACGATGAAACTGTCGAAGTCTTGGCAGACTTCCAAAATCGTTCCATCCCGACAGCAGTCATAAATGAACATTTGCAAGGAGACTTGGTTAAGTTCTATGGCGTTTCAAATACCGATTTCTTTTATTGGTTTTATCCTTCTTCCTCTTCCCATAGTAAATTCGGATTGGAGAAGATAAATGGACTGGCAAAAGGAATTCCTTTTGCTGTTGATGCATTGAAGGATTGTGCCAATAAAGCTGCAGAGGCATTGCATGTTCCGGTTTATGGAGGAGATGCGATTGTTTTGTCAGATGGAATGGTGAAACTGATAGATTTTAATGATTGGCCTAGTTTCGCACCTTGTCGGGATGAGGCCGGACATGCAATTGCAGATTATGTGATGAAACTTTTGAGCGAAAGTAAATGAATGGAAAATAAATCACGAAAAGGCTATAATTATGAGTAAAAAAATAAGTTCCGGTGAAGGCTTGAAGTCGACATTCAAGTCAATGGATACAGAAGAGTTTCTAGACATCTATTTCAATCGGCCGATTGGATATGTTTGGGCCATATTCTTTAATAAATTAAATATTCATCCCAATGTTGTAACGATCTTATCCATTATCTTGGGAGCTGCTGCCGGATATATGTTTTATTATCCAGATATGAAACATACCTTATTAGGTATCGTATTGTTGGTTTGGGCAAACCATTATGATAGTGCAGATGGCCAGTTGGCCCGTATGAGTGGGAAAAAGACAATCTGGGGACGGATATTGGATGGATTTGCCGGTGATGTCTGGTTCTTTTCCATCTATTTTTTTATTGCTTTACGTCTCACTCCCGTTTGGGGAATTTGGATATGGCTCTTGTGTGCTTTGGCCGGATTGGTTTGTCATAGCAAACAGTGTGCTCTGGCAGATTATTATCGGAACATCCATCTATTCTTTTTGAAAGGGAAAGAGGGAAGTGAGTTAGACAATGCAGACCAGCAACGCCGGTTGTTTGCTTCTCGCCCTTGGAAAGGCAATGTTTGGTATAAACTGTTTCTCTATTTTTATGGCAATTATACCCACTCGCAAGAGCAGATGACACCCGCCTTTCAGCGTTTGATGGGAGTATTGAAAGAACATTATGGAACAGAAATTCCGCAATCTTTGCGCGATGAATTCCGTGCCGGTAGTTTGCCGTTGATGAAATACACAAATATATTGACATTTAATACTCGGGCCATCGTCTTGTTTATTTCTTTGTTGTTGAATGTTCCTTGGGTCTATTTTGTTTTTGAGCTGACCGTAATGAATCTTTTGTTCTTTTATATGCGTGCTTGCCACGAAAACCTGTGTAAACGTTTGACCCGTCAGATTGTAGAAGGATATGAAAGATAAGTATCGCAACATATTTTGGATTTTTGGTATAGCAGCCATCGTGTTGATGCTATGTACGTTCGATATGGACTACAGTGAACTGTGGGACAATTTGTATCGGGCCGGTCGTTGGTTCCCGGCAATTGTCGGTCTGTGGCTACTCATTTATTTGTTGAATGCTTTGTCGTGGTATTGCATTATTCGAAATGGCAAAGAGTGTCAAATCTCCTTTTGGAGGGTATATAAACTTACGATTTCCGGATTTGCTTTGAACTATGCCACTCCAATGGGACTTATGGGGGGCGAACCCTATCGTATCATGGAGCTGACTCCCTACGTAGGAGCCAGTCGTGCAACTTCATCTGTGATATTGTATGCCATGATGCATATCTTTTCGCACATTAATTTTTGGTTCTTCTCCATCTTTCTCTATTTGGCCCTCTATTCGGTCAATGTTGAAATGGCTGTTTTGTTGACATTCATAGGTGTGTTTTGTTTGTTAGCAATCTATTTTTTTATGAAAGGGTATAAGAATGGAATGGCATTGCGTACTTTGTCGCTTTTGACACACCTTCCTTTTGTGAAAGGATGGGCCACTCGTTTCAAAGAGAATAAACGAGATGTCTTGGAGCAGATAGATGCTCAGATAGCCCAACTTCATCAGCAGCGTAAAGCTACGTTTTATACCTCTTTTGCTTTGGAGTTTCTTTCGCGTATAGTCGGATGTTTGGAAATTTACTTTATTCTGAATATATTAACCGATGATGTCAGCTTTCCGGCCTGTATTTTGATTATGGCATTTTCTTCCTTGTTTAGTAATCTATTCTTTTTCTCTCCGATGCAATTAGGTGCTCGCGAGGGAGGGTTGGCATTGGCTGTAGGTGGTTTGGCAATACCCGGAGCATTTGGGGTATATACCGGGTTAATTACGCGGGTGCGCGAACTGATATGGATTGTATTGGGAGTGTCGCTGATGAAAGTTGGCAATGAAGTGATAAAAGAAAACAAAGAGAATCATGAATAAGTATATACGTGGAATTATATTTGACTATGGTGGAACGCTTGATACCAACGGTGTTCATTGGTCTGAAGTTTTATGGAGCAACTATCAAGAACTGAATTTAGCTGTTTCAAAGGAGGATTTCAGAGAGGCCTATGTGTATGGTGAACGTTCTATGGCATTGAATCCGTTGGTTAAACCGGAACATACATTTTATGATGTTTTATTCATCAAGTCACGTTTGCAGTTAACCTATTTGGTAGAGCATAGGAAGTTGGATGAGACTGAATACCCTTTTGGAGGAATATGTTAAAAAATTAGCAGAAAAGGGATATGATAAAGCTCTGTCAATGGTCAAAAAGTCTCGGCTTGTGGTCGAAAGGTTGAGAACGAAATATAAATTAGTACTCGTTTCAAACTTTTACGGTAATATTAACAAAATTCTCGAAGATTTCGGCTTACTTTGTTATTTCGAAAGCATCATAGAGTCCTCTGTTGTAGGAGTCCGCAAACCGGATCCGGCTATCTATGCTTTGGGAGTCGAAGCGATGGGTTTTCCGGCAGAAGAAATTGTGGTTGTCGGAGATTCTTTCTCTAAAGATATGGTACCGGCCCATACAGTCGGTTGTAAAACCGTATGGTTAAAAGGAGTCGGTTGGGGAGGAGAAGAGATAGATGAATCTTTGCCCGATGCAATTATCTCTGATTTGGAAGAGTTGTCTACCGTAATAGATCAGATTCAACTTTTGTAAGTAGAAAATGATGGGAATAAAAGATATAGAGATAATAAAACTTTAATAAAATTTTAAAGATAAGATATAAAACAGAGTTATGGAAAACAAAAATGTGAAACCGGCCACCGGAAAATTAGGTGTGCTGTGTGTTGGTTTGGGAGCTGTGACTTCAACATTTATGGTTGGAACCTTGATGGCTCGCAAAGGATTGGCAAAGCCGGTAGGCTCAATGACCCAGTACGATAAGATGCGTGTAGGTCGTGGAGAAAACAAGAAATATCTGCACTATGGTGAGATTGTACCTTTGGCAGATTTGAACGACATCGTTTTTGGTGCATGGGATGTATATCCGGCCAATGCGTATGAGTCGGCCATTAATGCTGAGGTATTGAAAGAAAGAGACATTAATCCGGTAAAAGAGGAGTTGGAGCAGATCGTTCCGATGAAAGCGGCTTTCGATAAGAATTATGCCAGCCGTTTGGATGGCAACAACGTGAAAGAATGCAAGAACCGTTGGGACATGATGGAACAGATTCGCGAGGATATCCGCTCGTTTAAAGAGGCGAATCATTGCGAACGTATAGTCGTTCTTTGGGCTGCTTCGACCGAGATTTATGTTCCGGTTGTAGAAGAAGTACATGGAACACTTGCTGCATTGGAGGCTGCAATGAAGGCTGATGACAAAGAGCATATAGCTCCTTCCATGTGTTATGCATATGCTGCACTGAAAGAGGGTGCTCCTTTTATCATGGGTGCTCCAAATACGACTGTAGATATTCCGGCTATGTGGGAGCTGGCCGAATTGACTAAAATGCCGATTGCCGGAAAAGATTTCAAGACGGGACAGACATTGGTGAAATCCGGTTTTGCTCCGATTATTGGAACACGTTGTTTGGGCTTGAACGGTTGGTTCTCTACCAATATTTTAGGTAATCGCGATGGATTGGTATTGGACGAACCTGCTAACTTCCATACCAAAGAGGTAAGTAAACTCTCAACCTTGGAATCAATCTTGGTATCCGAAGAGCAACCCGACCTCTATACAGATTATTATCACAAGGTGCGTATCAACTATTACCCTCCTCGCAACGACAACAAAGAGGGATGGGATAATATCGATATATTCGGTTGGATGGGTTATCCGATGCAGATAAAGATCGATTTCCTTTGTCGCGATTCAATTTTGGCCGCACCGTTGTGTCTCGATTTGGTATTGTTGAGCGACTTGGCTGCTCGTGCCGGACGATATGGAACGCAACGCTTCTTGAGTTTCTTCTTGAAGAGTCCGATGCACGATTATACACAAGGTGAAATTCCGGTGAATCATCTCTTCCAACAATATGCCATCTTGAAGAATGCTATTCGTGAGATGGGTGGTTATGAGCCGGATCAAGAAATAGACTAAAATACCAACCGAGTATTTTAAGATAAAAGTGAGGGAGTGTCAATAACGGGCACTCCCTTATTTTATAGATAGCGGAATTGTATTCTGGACTGCAATGATTACAAATATTTATCGGACATTAAAACATTATAACGATTTAGTGTCCTCAAAAAGGGGGGCAATAAAAGCGTCTACGAATGTCGCTAATGAAACAGAAAAACGTCTACTGAAACGGTTCTTCTGCAATTTAGTTAAAAAGTA
>JAFUNW010000035.1 GCA_017472905.1 Bacteroidaceae bacterium | reverse complement strand
TCGTCATCTCTACCCATCAGGTTCGCGACATCGACAGTCTGCTCGACCACGTCATCATCATCGACAACAACCGCATTTTGCTCGACCGCTCGGTCAGCGAAATATGCAGCCGTTTGCGTTTTACCGAGAGCCCTACCGGACAAATTGCCGGAAACGAGCTATACGTACAACCCTCCATACAGGGAAACAGCGTCATCCTGCCCAACACAGAAACCGAAGAGGAGAGTCTGCTCAATCTGGAGTTGCTGTTCAACGGCATACTGGCCGAAAGAGAAAAAATACAGGCTGTGTTTAATGATTAATTCGGAGGAAGATCTATGAACGAAAACACAAGCTTCAATCTTTCGCGCTTTGGCAAGCTTTTGAAGGCCGACCTCACAGCCAACCGAAAGCTCTATCTGTTTCGCTTCTTCGGAGAATCCGTAGCGTTCCTTTTGGCCGCCATTTTGATACTCCCGACAGAATCAATGCGATATACGCCCTATCTAACCCTTTTTCTATACATGTTCATTTTCGGCTTCCTTTGTTTGCGTTCCGCTTCTACCATATTGGAGTGCATGAACAACAAAGAGAAGAGTATCCAATACCTGATGCTTCCGTCCTCGAACTTAGAGAAATTCTTGTCGCGGATTTGCATCAGCACGCTCTTCTTCATACTGATTGCTACGCCCGCAGCTTTTTATCTCAGCGAAAGTGTCCGTCTGTTGCTCAACATCATGATATACGATGTCGACCTGACCACATATGTAGGGAGTATAAAGGATTATTTCCAAGATAGATGCAACGATATCAGCTTAATGTACCCGGAATTCATCTTGGCATGTGCTTTTACCCACTCGCTCTTTATCTTGGGCGGATGCATCTGGAGAAAACACGCCATGCTGAAAACCATCGGAGTATTGCTCTTTTTCAGTGTAGTGGTTCAGCCGTTGCTACTTTCCTTTATTCCGGACAATGTCAATGCGGTCTTTGCTTCCGAATGGGTCATCTATCTCTCCATCGCCGGTCTCACTCTGCTATGCTGGTGGGGAAGCTACCGACTCTTCTGCCGCAAACAGGTTATCTGATTGTACTATATAATATAATTAAGGTATAAAACTCATGAAAACGAACGATACTTTCAGTTTCCCGCGTGTGGGAACCTTAATGAAAAGCGATTTTATGGAAAACCGGCACACCCTTTTGCTACATGCCGTAGGACTCTGCGCAGCTTTCCTTGTGGTTATCTATCTCGAAACGAATGAGCATCTTTGGATTCTCGAACATCACCGTTTTTCACTCTATGCCAGAAAAGTTCTGCCGACATGTATCTTACTCATCCTACTCTATTTCTATGTTACTACCGCCGGCATGACGACTCACCTCCGCAGTAAGTCGGAACGCGTCCGCTACCTGATGATTCCGGCCGGAATGAAGGAGAAATTCGTGGCTCGCGCACTCTTTGTCTGCTGTACAGCTTTCGTTATTCCGGTGGTGTCATTTCTTTTGGCCGACCTCCTTCAGTTTGTCCTGCTTCCGCTATGCGAATTCGAGGGGGAGAACAAGCTTGCAGGCCAATTCCTTACCCCCGAGCTGGTGAGACGTTATTCTACCATGCCGGCTATTGAGTGGAATGAATCCGGTACTGAGTACTACCCTTGGTTGGGTTCGCTCCCGATGCTCATTCTCTATGCCTGGCAACACTCGCTCTTCTTTCTCGGCGGATGCATCTGGAATCGATACGCTGCGCTGAAAACCGCATGCGGACAATTGATTGTTTTCATTGTGGGAGGCTTCCTGCTTTGGCTTCTTTTTAACGGTTTCGAGATGACCGATGACATGTACGAGCTTCTCGGATGGATGATAGAAAAGTGGAATCTGGATATCGACAAAATCCTCCTCTTCTTCAGTCCCGTCTTTTTCGGATTCATCCTGCTGAACTGGAGATTAGCCTATCGGCGCTATTCCCGCACCCAAGTAATAACTCCTAAACAGTTTGCCAAATGATTTTCAAAGAGAGTAAAACCATATCCCAACAGATTGCCGACCGCATCTGTGACGAGATTCTTCAAGGCAAATATGCCGAAGACGAGCGAATCCCCTCGGTGCGCGAATATGCCTCCATCGTAGAAGTAAACGCCAACACCGTTGTACGCACATACGAGTTTCTGCAAAACCAAGAGGTCATTTACAACAAGCGCGGCATGGGCTACTTCGTGACTCCCGGCGCTACGCAGAAAATATTTTCGCTCCAGAAAACTACTTTCCTCAACGAGGAACTGCCTGAGTTCTTCAAGCGAATCAGTTCGCTGAAGATACCCATCAGCGAAATAGAGTCGATGTACGAAGCGTTCTTGAAGAGCGAATAAAAAAACGAGGGTCGTGTCGTTTCCGATGCGGCCCTCGCTCTTTTTTTTGAACAAACGCTTTTGTCCGATTCGGGGTGAAAACCTTCACAGGCTGCCCCAACCATGAAAAGAATCTTAAATCTATTACTATGAAAAACACATTCAAAAAACAATTCCGAAAGGAAAAAGGTTCACCTCTCCGGCCCGTTTTTTTTATCCTCAAGCCAATATTTTCAAGAAAATAATCCGCCCCCAAAAGCTCTGCGGCTTGCGCTCGAAAATCTGCGGCTTGCGCATGAAAATCTGCTGCACTGCGGAGCAATTTTTGCTGCCCAGCAGACGAACTTTTGCTGCCGAGCAGACGGAACTCTGTTGGGCAGCAGATTTTGAAGTGCAAAGCGTATTCTTTTTTTCGACACACAGTTGCTTTTTTATTCGCCTTTCCGCGTTGTCATTCACCCCTTTCCGCGTTGTCATTCACCCCTCCGGCATTGTCATTCTGAGCGGAGTTTACGGAGTCGAAGAATCCTGCAAAAAAGGACAAACCTCTGAGATGCTTCGGCTACGCTCAGCATGACAAAATAAGGGAGAAAGGAGAAAAAAGAGAAGGGAAAACCTACTCCTTGCCTTTCTTTGCTCTTCCGCAAAGCACTGCAAAACTGCAATATTCACAATGTTTCTGCACGGGAGTCTGGGTAAAAGGTACTTCAGGATTAAAAATCTCTTGCAACAACTCGCTTAATCTGCGGTCGAACTCAGCCTTAAGGGGATTGAAATCATCAATCAAAAGAGAATTCTCCTTCGTTCCCAATTGCACAACCGGACTATACTCCGGCGAAGCAGCTTTCTGCACATAGAAGAGCAGGGGAGAGACGGGACACTTTCGCTCCTCACACATAAGAGAGGCATAGAAAAATATTTGGAAGATGTGATAGCCCCGCTTGTCGGCCTTCGGGTCGAAAAGCTCTTCAATCTCTTTGGCTTCGTGCGGACGACTACCCGTTTTGTAGTCGATGATGCGAATCGTATCGCCCTGTTCATCGATGCGGTCGATGTTTCCACCGAGGTTCAAGGTGTGAGAGACTCCGCCACTCTGCACCTCCACTGTTTTCTTCACCGTATATTCTGCCTCTGCAAAACGGAAAGGAGCATGCGCCGCATCGTATCGAAGCAACTGCTTTACGTAAGTGACCAAAACCTCGGAGTTGAGCAACTGCAGCCCGTTGTATTCCGACCGTTGTTCTTGCGGAATCTTAAAAAACAACTCTTTAAAAGCCCGGTCAACATAGTTGTAAACGATCCATTCATCTTTGAGCAACTCTTCAATATCGCTCCGGCGAACCAGTCCGTCACGACCAGACAAGCGCTCTTTGTATATCCACTCGCAAGCCCTGTGGAAGATGTTTCCAAAAACAGAATTGTCAATGTCCTCGCTCACTTCATCGGGTTCCTTCAGACGGCCCACGTATTGCAAGTAGAATCGCAACGGACAGTTGAGATAGGTGTTCAAAGCCGAGGGAGACAACAACGTATCGTCCGAACCGAAGCGCTTCACCATGCGAGCGATGATGTCGGGATTCTTCTCCACCACGATGGCCGGTTGGCGCACGATGCCCTGTTCGGCTTGAAGGGACTCGCGCTTCACATCCTGTCCGGACTCTATGAGGAACTGCAACAAGAAACGCGACATCTCGCCACGATTCAGTCCATCGGACGAAGTGTTATAGAGTAGCGTCACCCGTTCAGCCCGTTGCATCAGTCGATAGAAATAGTAGGCAT
>JAFUNW010000321.1 GCA_017472905.1 Bacteroidaceae bacterium | reverse complement strand
GCATCTTTTTAGGGGTAAGCAAGAGTATCTTAGCTGTCCCCCTGTCTTAGGGGGACGAGTGTAGCGAAGCGAAACGGAGGGGGTGGGAGAAAGTAAGCGCAGTATTCAATAAGAAAGCGCTAACCCCTCAGTCCTCCGGACAGCTCCCCTAAGACAGGGGAGCATTTGGGCGTACGGTTCTTAAACTGTGTGGGTTTTTTGTTTGTTTTTCTTCATTCCTTTTGTCATGCTGAGCGTAGCCGAAGCATCTTAGAATATAGTAATAGAGATCTTTAGTAAACCTCCAAGATCCTTCGACTCCGTAAACTCCGCTCAGGATGACAAATGCTGGGATGCTCTCCCTTTTTTAAGCAAAATGTTCTTGTCATGCTGAGCGCAGCCGAAGCATCTTTATATAAGCAAAACTATCTCAGCTGTCCCCCTGTCTTAGGGGGACGAGTGTAGCGAAGCGAAACGGAGGGGGTGGGAGAAAATAAGCGCATATCAACGAAATAGCCCCGACTTTTTAGGGTCGAGGCTATCGAAATATGCTTAAAAAGGGCTTTTTATTCCCACTCGATTGTCGCAGAGGGTTTCGGCGACATGTCGTAGCAAACGCGATTGATGCCCGGAACCTCTTTGAGGATACGGTCGGTAATCTTCATCAGGATAGGCCATTCGATTTGCTCGATGGTGGCAGTCATGGCGTCTACGGTGTTGACGGCGCGGATGATGACCGGCCAATCGTAGCTGCGGGCATTGTCTTTTACTCCCACGCTCTTGAAATCAGGAACGACCGTAAAGTATTGCCATACCTTCTTGTCCAGTCCGGCGAGGGCGAACTCTTCGCGCAAGATGGCATCGCTTTCGCGCAAAGCTTCCAGGCGGTCGCGTGTGATGGCGCCGAGACAACGGACACCCAAACCGGGACCGGGGAACGGTTGACGGTAAACCATTTCATACGGCAATCCCAATTCCACGCCGCAGGCACGAACTTCGTCCTTGAAGAGCTGTTTCAACGGCTCCACCAATTCGAATTGAAGGTCTTCGGGGAGTCCGCCCACGTTGTGGTGGCTCTTGACCATCTTGGCTGTTTTGGTTCCGCTTTCCACGATGTCGGGATAGATGGTTCCCTGTCCGAGGTAGTCGATACCACCGGCCAATTTGCGTGCTTCCTCTTCAAATACGCGGATAAATTCGCCTCCGATGATTTTGCGTTTTTGCTCCGGATCGGCCACTCCTTCAAGCAGACCTAAGAAACGGTCGGTAGCATCTACGTAGACAAGGTTGGCATTGAGCCGGTTCTTGAAAACCTCAATGACGTTTTCGCTTTCGCCCTTACGCATCAAGCCGTGATTTACGTGTACACAAACCAAGTTCTCGCCAATGGCTTTCAGCAAAAGAGCTGCGACCACTGAACTGTCTACACCTCCGGAAAGAGCCAACAACACCTTCTTGTCACCAACCTGACGGCGGACAAGCTCTATCTGGTCAGCTACAAAATTCTTCATGTTCCAGTTGGCTTCGGCCTTGCACGTGTCAAAGACGAACGACTTAACGGCTTGCTTGATGGCTTCTTCATCGTTGGTGAATTGTGCCAACTTTACATCGCACAACGCTTTGTCGTGTCCGGCTGCCATGACGGGGAATCCGGCTTCGTAGATTTCCGGAAGAACGTCTATGGCTGTTCCGTCTATGATGTTGTTCGGTCCACCGTTGATGATGATACCTTTGACGTTTGGCAAAGCTTTCAGTTCGGCTGCGGTGATGTCGTGCGGATAAATTTCGCTATAGACTCCCAATGCTCGGATGGCTCTGGCTAACACGGTATTCTCGTGGCTTCCCAAATCCAGAATTACAATCATGTCTTGCTTCATAGTTCTTTTGAGTATTTAAATTGTTATTAATATGTTCGCGAATATAAAAAGCAAGCAAGTGTTATCGCGGGATAACACTTGCCTATGGGATATTTTTTGTAAAAGCGGTTGGCGCATGAAGACAAACATGGTGACGTAATAAAAGGAGTCACATGTTTACTTGTGAGACAAACAGTTTGTGAACTTACATTCAGAATCATATTCTTCCGTAGCTTTAATTCTTGTTTGTTGAGGGTTCGGTTCTTGAAGCAAAAGCCTCTATTTGACAGAGAGAACCTTTTTCCTCGTTTCTTCATTGCATGTTGTTGATAAAATGCGCTGCAAAAGTAATATAAAAATAGAAAAGCGACTGCATAAAACATCCTTTTTTTTATCAGATAATCATAAAATCTGGTTCGCCAGATTCAGGATGTGGCATGCAACCAAGGCTGCCGTTTCTGTACGTAGTCGCGAACGCCCCAGACTGATGGGGGTAAAGCCGTTGTCCAATGCCAATTTCACCTCTTCTTTGCTGAAGTCTCCTTCCGGACCGATCAAGACCAACGCATCACTTCCCGGAATGGCGGCCTCTTTCAGGTATTTTTTTTCTCCCAAATCATCGTAGCAATGTGCTATGAACTTTTGTCCGGTAAACGGCTGACGGACAAAATGCCGGAAATCAATCATTTCGTGAAGAGCCGGCTTGCAAGGCTTGAGCGACTGCTTCATGGCTGAAATCAGAATCTTGTCGACACGTTCGGTCTTGATGACTTTCCGTTCGGAGAAGCGACAATTCAAAAAAGAGAGTTCATCGAAACCTATTTCAGTGGCTTTTTCCGCAAACCATTCGATTCGGTCCATGTTTTTGGTCGGAGCTACTGCAATGTGGATGTGTCCGCTCCAAAGTGGTTCCGGAGTCTCTTTCTTCAGAATATGGAATTGGCAATGCTTGTTGGAAACCAAGGTCAGTTCGGCTTCGTAGAAATTTCCTTTTCCATCCGTTAATCGGATCAGTTCCCCTTCGGTCATGCGTAAGACACGGGCACAATGAGCCGCTTCTTCCGAAGGCAGTTCAGCGCGGGTTGCAATGTCGGGAGTATAAAACAGGTTCATGAATGAATAAATTAATAAAAAACGTGTCACTCCTTTTTCTTATGGAGTGTGTGGACTCTGTGTTGTGTGTGCATTTTTTCCTTTTCTGCGTTCTATCTCATCACGTAGTTGGGCTGCCAGCTCATAATTCTCTTCCTTAATGGCTCGTTCCAGCGCTTCGTGCAAGACGGAGAGGTTGACCGAAGAGATGGGGATGGAGATGGAGCCGTTGCTGTCTTCGTAGATGTGTTCGCGCATAATCAAATCTTCCCAGGTGTAAATAGGAGCATTGCATCGCAAGGCCAGTGCAATGGCATCGGATGTCCGCGTGTCTATTTGTTCCAGATAACCGTTCTGGTCAAGAATCAAGTAGGAGTGATAGACTCCATCGACTACTTTATAGATGATGACTTCACGCAATTGGATGTTGTAAGCTTCTATCGTAGAAACGTAGAGATCGTGCATGAGTGGTCGGGGGGCTTGTAATCCGCGCATGCATAGAAGGATGGATTGCGCTTCGAACGAACCAACCATGACCGATAGTTTGCGAGAACCATTCGCTTCGCGCAGAATCAGGAGATAGGGATTGTTTGCCATTGTTCCCTGTGAAATCTCTAAAACTTCAAGTTTCACTTTTTTCTTCATATCGTTCTCTATCATGTTTGGTTATTTCTATTTTGGGGAAATCGGGTACTTCCTGGAAGTTTGATGCAAAAGTACAGAAAGTTTTTCGGATAAAACTCTTTTAACGGCTGAAAATACGCAGATAATGTGCTTTTCAATAATCTGCGGTTCTGCCAAGTTCTTCTTCAATTCGTAAAAGTTGGTTGTATTTGGCCAATCGGTCGGAACGACTTAACGAACCGGTTTTGATTTGTCCGGCATTGGTCGCAACGGCTAGGTCTGCAATAGTCGTGTCTTCGGTTTCTCCGGAACGATGGGATATGATGGTTGCATATCCGTTTCGATGAGCCAACTCGATTGCATCCAACGTTTCAGATAGTGTACCTATCTGGTTCACTTTTATCAGAATGGCATTGGCACATTGTTCGTTGATTCCTTTTTGAAGGAATTTCACGTTGGTGACGAATAGATCGTCTCCCACCAGTTGACAGTGTTTTCCCAAACGTTGGGTCATTTGTTTCCATCCGGTCCAATCGTTTTCGGCCATGCCGTCTTCAATGGAGTCAATGGGATATTCTTTCACTAACTTTTCCAGATAGGATATTTGTTCTTCGGAAGTGCGTACGACTCCTTTTTCTCCTTCAAACAGTCTGTAGTCATACAGACCGTCTCGATAGAATTCGGATGCGGCGCAATCCATTGCAATGCGAATTTCTTTTCCGGGAATGAAGCCTGCGTTCCGGATGGATTCTACAATGCAGTTTAGGGCATCTTCACATCCGGATAGAGTCGGTGCGAATCCTCCTTCATCTCCAACGGCAGTACTCAGACCTCTTTTCTTTAGAACCTTTTTCAGAGAATGGAATGTTTCAGCTCCCATGCGTAATGCTTCCTTGAACGATTTAGCTCCAACGGGGCGTATCATGAATTCTTGAAAAGAAATAGGTGCATCGGAATGGGCTCCTCCATTGATAATGTTCATCATGGGGATGGGGAGACGGTGGGTGTTGCATCCTCCGATATAACGGTATAGAGGGAGGTGTAGATAGTTCGCCGCTGCATGTGCTACAGCTAAGGAGACGCCTAAAATGGCGTTAGCTCCTAATTTTGATTTGTTACTTGTTCCATCTAAGTTTCGCATTTCCCAATCAATCAAACGTTGATCCAAACAAGAGAAACCCTGTAAGTGGGGAGCTATGATTTCATTGATGTTTTTTACGGCCAGAGTTACGCCTTTTCCTCCGTATCGTGCATCATTGTCTCGCAATTCGATAGCTTCATGTTCGCCGGTAGAGGCTCCGGAAGGTACGGAAGCTCGTCCGTACGTGCCATTTTCCAACAATGTTTCTACTTCTATGGTAGGATTTCCGCGTGAATCAAGAATTTCGCGGCCTTTGATTGTTTTTATCTTCATGACTACTTTATTATAATAGGTGACGTATGAGATAGGTTTTGTTTTTTCATCAACATTCTTTTTGAAGAATTGGTTTAAAGAGATGGTTTGATTTAACTTTATTCAAGCTTTGTTTGGTGCAAAACTAATTTTTTATTTGTTGATATTGAAAATATCTGCTTGTTTTTTTCCCTCTTTGGGGGCTTTTTTCTACTTTTGCGCACGTTTTCAGAAATAAACAAAAAACATTATAAATTAATGGGAGGTTTTTTTGGCACAGTCTCCAGACAGAATTGTGTGACTGATTTGTACTATGGTACTGATTATAATTCGCATTTAGGTACCAAACGCGGTGGCATGGCTACTTATCATGAAGAGAGTGGGTTTATCCGTTCCATTCATAATTTGGAAAGTTCCTATTTTCGCACTAAATTTGAGCCTGATTTACAAAAGTTTAAAGGGAATTCCGGTATCGGTATAATTAGTGATACAGACCCACAACCCATCATTATAAATTCTCATCTGGGTAAATTTGCTATTGTTACGGTAGCAAAAATCCATAATTTGAAAGAACTGGAAGATGAATTATTGAAAGAAGGATTCCATTTCTCAGAGTTAAGTTCCGGAAAGACAAATCCTACAGAATTGATAGCATTGCTAATCGTAAAAGGTAAGAGCTTTGTTGAAGGCATAGAGAATGTGTATAATAAGGTAAAAGGCTCCTGTTCCATGTTGATTCTGACAGAAGAGGGAATTCTTGCCGCTCGTGATAAGTGGGGACGTACTCCTATCATTCTAGGTAAGAAAGAGGGGGCAATGGCCGCTACTTCGGAATCATCTTGTTTCCCTAATCTGGATTATGAAATATGCTACTATGTAGGCCCGGGTGAAATAGTCCGTTTGAGTGCCGATGGAATGGAACAGTTGCGTAAGCCGAACGAGCAGATGCAAGTATGTTCGTTTCTTTGGGTCTATTATGGATTTCCTGCTTCATGTTATGAAGCGAAAAATGTGGAAGACGTACGTTTCACCAGTGGATATGAGATGGGTATAACCGATCAGTCCGAAGTAGATTGTGTGTGTGGTATTCCGGGTTCAGGAGTCGGTATGGCTTTGGGATATGCGGAAGGAAAAGGAGTTCCTTATCATCGAGCGATAGTGAAATATACTCCGACATGGCCTCGCAGTTTTACTCCGAGTAATCAAGAATTACGCAGTTTAGTCGCTAAAATGAAATTGATACCCAATCGGGCAATGCTTGATGGAAAACGTTTGCTCTTTTGTGATGATTCCATTGTACGTGGCACGCAGTTGCGCGACAATGTAAAGGTCTTGTATGACTATGGAGCTAAAGAAGTGCACATGCGTATTGCTTGTCCACCCATTATTTATGGTTGTCCTTTCCTTGGCTTCAGCAGCAGCAAAAGTCCGTTGGAATTGATAGCCCGGCGAATGATAAAGGAATTGGAGGGGGATGAGAATAAAAACCTGGGAAAATATGCCCAAACAGATTCTCCGGAATACAAACGACTGGTGCAAATGATTGCAGAACGTTTCAACTTGTCTTCGTTGCGTTTTAATACCTTGGAGACATTGGTGAAAGCAATCGGTTTGCCGAAATGCAAAGTTTGTACCCATTGTTTTGATGGAAGCAGTTGTTTTTAATTATAAAAAGGAAAGCTATGACATTAGTAGAAAGATTCTTGAAATATGTAAGTTTTGACACCCAATCAAGCGAATCAAGTGAAACGACTCCCAGTACAGCAAAACAGATGGTATTTGCTCAATATTTGAAAACCGAACTGGAGGAATTGGGGCTGGAAGATATAACGCTTGACGAGAATGGCTATTTGTTTGCAACTTTGCCATCCAATGTGGACGGGGTAGTTCCCACTATCGGATTCATTGCTCACATGGATACCAGTCCTGATTGTAGTGGAGAACATGTAAATCCGCGCATCGTGGAAAACTATGATGGGAAAGATATTGTGTTATCTGCAGAGGAAGGGGTGACGTTGTCTCCTATTCAATTCCCGGAATTGCTTGCGCATCAAGGGGAGGATTTGATTGTAACAGATGGTAAGACCTTATTGGGAGCAGACGATAAAGCCGGTATAGCGGAGATTGTATCAGCGATAGCTTATATGAAAGAACATCCGGAAATCAAACATGGTCCGATTCGTATCGGATTCAATCCGGATGAAGAAATCGGATTGGGTGCACATAAGTTTGATGTGGAGAAATTCGGTTGTGAATTTGCTTATACAATGGACGGTAGTGAAGTAGGGGAACTGGAGTTTGAGAACTTTAATGCTGCAGGTGCTAAGTTTACCATTCGTGGACGCAATGTACATCCCGGATATGCCAAAGGGAAAATGGTGAATTCCATGTTGGTGGCAAACCATTTGATGGGGCTGTTGCCTGAAAATGAGACTCCTGCGACAACAGAGGGCTATGAAGGATTTTATCATTTGGTCGGAATTCAAGGAGATGTGGAGCAAACAACCGTGAGCTATATCGTTCGTGACCATGATCGTACCCGTTTCGAAGAGCGCAAGCAATATATGAAGGAGTTGGTAGACAAGGTAAATGCTTGTTATGGAGAGACATTGGTTACTTTGGATATGAAAGACCAATATTACAATATGCGTGAAAAGATTGAACCGGTTATGTACGTTATTGATATTGCCAAAGAAGCGATTCTTGCAACCGGAGTAGATCCCATTGTTCGAGCTATTCGCGGTGGTACGGATGGTGCACAGCTTTCTTTTAAAGGCTTGCCTTGTCCCAATATTTTTGCAGGGGGATTGAATTTTCACGGACGTTATGAATTCGTTCCTATTCAATCTATGGAAAAGGCGATGCAGGTCGTAGTAAAGATTGCAGAGATTACAGCACAAAAGCTGATGAAATAATCGAGGTAAATTCAAGTATAAAGTATCTTAGGATAGTTGC
>JAFUNW010000320.1 GCA_017472905.1 Bacteroidaceae bacterium | reverse complement strand
TTGATGTATTTAATTATATCCTTGTCGATATTTTTTGTTTTAGGGCGTACTTCATAATAAAGATTCGGGCGATTGAACGAAGACTTGAACTCTTGTGCATCTACCATTCCCAAATTCTTTTTGATATCTCCGCGAACCTTATCGGTTGCAGTAGCAGTCAAGGCGATTAACGGAGCCTTGCCTATTTCATTTATTATCGGACGTATTCTTCGATATTCCGGGCGGAAATCATGTCCCCATTCCGATATACAATGTGCTTCATCTACGGCATAAAATGATATCTTAACAGACCTGAGAAATTCGACATTCTCTTCTTTCGTCAAAGATTCCGGAGCTACGTACAACAGCTTTGTTTTACCACTTAAAATATCTGATTTTACCAAATCTATAGCCGCTTTGTTCAGAGAAGAATTTATAAAATGAGCCAAACCATCTTCTTCACTCATGTTACGCATGGCATCCACTTGATTCTTCATCAAGGCAATCAGAGGGGAAATGACAATAGCTGTCCCTTCCATGATAAGCGAAGGCAACTGATAGCACAATGATTTACCACCTCCGGTAGGCATTAACACAAAAGTATCATTGCCTTTCAATACATTACGGATAATAGCCTCTTGCTCTCCTTTAAATGTATCAAAACCAAAATACCTTTTTAGCTGTTCCGTTAAATTTATCTTCTCTGCCATATTTTATAGTTTATATCAAAACGACTGCCTAAAACATTCTGTTGACTATTTCTTATTCAGATTCATTTTACTTACACCGCTATCTTTTCGCGACTTTTCCAACCCTCAACTATTCTGAAGTCTCGACAAATTGGTTTTCGCCAATTGCTTTTTGGCATAATCCAACGTAACCGTATAAGTTTCAGGTTGCGAAGTAGGGATATCAAACATGACGTCCATCATAATTGTCTCTACAATGGAACGGAGTCCACGTGCACCCAATTTATATTCAACCGCCTTGTCTACGACATATTCATATACTTCCGGTTCAAACTGAAGCTTAACGCCATCCATTTCGAAGAGTTTCACGTATTGCTTGATAATGGAATTCTTCGGCTCCGTCAATATATTCCGAAGAGCCTCTCTATCAAGAGGATTCAGATAGGTCAAGATTGGCAGACGTCCGATGATTTCCGGTATCAGCCCAAAAGACTTCAAATCTTGCGGCGCTATATACTGCATCATATTGTTTTTATCAATCTTATAGACATTGGACGCTGCATTATAACCGACTACATGCGTATTCAAGCGTTGAGCGATTTTCTTTTCTATGCCATCAAAAGCTCCGCCACAAATGAAAAGGATGTTTCTCGTATTAACCGGAATCATTTTTTGCTCCGGATGTTTCCGTCCACCTTGGGGAGGCACATTCACTACGGAGCCTTCCAACAGCTTCAACAAACCTTGTTGAACACCTTCACCACTGACATCGCGTGTAATGGAGGGGTTGTCGCTCTTGCGGGCTATTTTATCTATCTCATCGATGAAAACGATGCCTCGTTCTGCTTCCGTCACATCATAATCGGCTACTTGCAACAAGCGAGTCAGAATGCTTTCTATATCTTCACCAACATAACCGGCTTCAGTCAGTACGGTAGCATCTACGATTGTAAAAGGTACATGGAGTAATTTGGCTATCGTACGTGCCAACAAGGTTTTACCGGTTCCGGTACTGCCTACCATTATTATATTGGACTTTTCTATTTCTACCTCTTCGTCATCTGGCTGTAGCAAACGTTTATAATGATTGTATACAGAAACAGCCAAATAACGTTTAGCCTCATCTTGCCCTATGACATATTTATCAAGAAAGGATTTTATCTCTTGAGGTTTGGGAAGTTTTTCAAAATCCAACCCCCTTCCCGGCTTCGTTGTACGCAAAGCCTCTTTGGTTATTTCAAAAGCTTGGGCCGCACATTCGTCACAGATATATCCGCTCATTCCGGTAATGAGCAAAGTCACTTCATGCTCTGCACGACCACAAAAGCTACATTTTCTTTTCAACTTATCCGCCATAGTTATTTCTTGCGAGACAACACTTCATCAATCATTCCATACTCTTTGGCCTCGATTGCTGTCATCCAATAATCACGGTCGGAATCGGCCCATACTTTATCAAAGTCGGTATGAGAATGTTCTGCTATAATCGTATAAAGTTCTTTCTTCAATTTTTGGATTTCACGAGCTGTAATCTCTATATCGGAAGCCTGTCCTTGCGCTCCCCCCATCGGTTGATGAATCATTACGCGTGAATGGGGCAATGCCGAACGCTTTCCTTCCG
>JAFUNW010000034.1 GCA_017472905.1 Bacteroidaceae bacterium | reverse complement strand
AGTCAGCCACTGATTACAGATATTCACCTATTACCTTGTCGTGAAAACGGACTGCTGTTGATTTACGATGATGAAGATCAGGAATTGGCACACATAGAAGTGGCAGAATGGACAGAATCGGAATCTACCACATTCTATCAAGATGTAGAAAAACAATTGCTCCCGATTATCAACAATTTGCACAATCAAGGCCTCTTGACCGAATTGCCTTTGCTGAAACCCTATTCTTTCGTATTGGTGGATGACGAACACGAAACGGTTGCAGAATTATTGCTAGTCGATGACGAAACCATGATGCTTTCAGAAGGGCTACTCAAAGGATTAGACGAAGAATTGGACGAATTCCTTAAACGTTTGCTAGAAGAATAAGTCTGATTCCGGGAGAAACCATAACGAAAAGCAACCTAAAAGGAGCTGCTTTCTTGAATAAAAAGAGTTTTTTCAGCAATTAAACTAAAAATACCCTTTTAAAATTTGCAGATATAAAAAAAAGTAGTACCTTTGCACCCGCAATCAATAAAGAAAGTTGCCCAGATGGCGGAATCGGTAGACGCGCTGGTCTCAAACACCAGTGGATTCACTTCCATCCCGGTTCGACCCCGGGTCTGGGTACTAAAACGGAGAAAGTTTTCCAACTTTCTCCGTTTTAACTTTTACAAAACATTGGTTTCAACGCTAAAATCAAAGCGTTCAGAACCCAGTTCAGAGGTGTGGGAGACATCAGATTTTTTATGTTCAGACTGGCAACCCTTTATTCTTGATTGACTGATCTTCGCCAACCGGAAATATCCGCTGCCCCCAAATCAGACATTACAACCGAGAAGCGCTACTTTTTTTACAATCTTTAAAAGATGTTCAAATTTAGAACAAGAGATTTTGATTATGGATTTTTTAAAACTAATTAAAGGCAATTACAAGAAAAACATAAAAGGTTATATTGCACTGTGGGTATTACTGCTGATACCAATTATTTTTTGCCTTATAAAAACAATAGACTTATACACCTACGGTAGCGGTATAGAGGATTTGCAAGACTACTACGGAGCAGAATATCCCTACAAAGAAGAAATGACGCTTTCCCACACATCTATTTACGTGGTATTTTTCCTGATATATTCTTGGTTAATAATCATATATATTAGTACAATATCTCAACTTAATGAACGAAGTAGCATAATAACGTCCATAGCATATTTATCACTTTCAGCAGTATTTTATTCCACTATACTGTATGCAATAGTCTATTGGACATCACACATCACGCTTTTGACCGTAGGCGGTGGTGCGGCAAGCCGCGAAATAATAGCCACCCCTAGGGTACTACAAACAGCATTCCTTCATTTTTTTGTTCCCGGCCTCATCCCCGCCGCTGCGCTGTTTACCCTCAACAAACTTATCATTAAGAAAACAGCCTGCAATATTGTAATAAGAGTTATCGGGATACTGGCTATAAACATGGCAATAATCGCATTATTCGCACTTCTCATCACTTTTGCCGTTTTTGTTTGTAGCGTATAAATTAACGCGTCGCGTTAATTTAACACATGGCGGCAACTGCACAAAAATTCAAAACAAAAAACATATTTAATATTTTTTTGGATCAGTAGTTTTTCAGACTTATTATATTGTGCAAGAGAGAACAAAAAAATGATTTTAAACAAATTTAATAGACACTAGTGAAGCTATTTATCTTTGTAGCGTGATGATGGAGCGCAATTACAGTTGTCGTATTCAAGTTTATTAGGGTCAGGGTATATAATAACGTAACTTCCAAATCTTCTCTAAATCCTCTAAAAGCCTGTTCGAGAAAATTTCGTCATGGGGTACAAAGAAAAGCTCTGTTAGTTCTGGCAGAGTTTCTTTTTTTTGCAGCATTTCATCTATGAATTCTCTCCCCATTCTACACAACTTTCGTTTCTTTGTTGTATCTTTGCTTGAAATATTAATACTATTTTTATTGTCAACAAGCATGAAACAGGAAAAGGTGCACACCCCCATAGAAAGCATATGTCAACTACAAGCATTGGCTAGGGAACAACAGTCAATCGAATATTGCGCTTTCCAGAATATTGATTTTACGTCAGCAAGCAAACAGATATTATCCTGTAACTACCATGAATGCATGTTCTTAGGATGTACCCTTCCTGCAGAGTTGAGGCAAAAAATCGGAGAAGACAATTTGGTCTTTCCAAGCATAAAGGTCCCTTACAACGTGTTTCGCAGCCAACTCTATTCTCCCTATTCCTTGTATGCAGGCTATCGACCGGGCGAACCACAATCATACAAAGAGAGTTTCGACAGCAAGATTTACGAACATTATTTAAAACTCGGGAAACGCACAACCAATATCCAGGAAACTCTCGCCCGTTCATTGCACGACCACGCCATAAGCGATGCCATGCATGACTTCCTTGCATTGTATGACGAACGCCGGATAATCGGCATTATGGGCGGACACGGCTTGTCGCGCACCGATGAGATGTATCGCAAGATTGTATATATCAGCAAAACGCTTACGGAAGAGGATTTTCTATTGGTCAGCGGAGGAGGTCCGGGAGCAATGGAAGCCACTCATCTGGGTGCATGGATGGCAGGACGGACAAACGAAGAGGTTGCAGATGCCCTATGCACATTAAACGTAGCCCCCAATTACCAACACCCTGAATGGCTTGACTCAGCCTTTCAGGTAATGAAGCAATACCCTCAAGAGAAATATGTCAGCTTGGGAGTCCCCACATGGCTTTATGGCCATGAACCGGCAACTCCATTTGCCACTCACATAGCCAAATACTTCGAAAACAGCATTCGCGAAGACGGTATCCTCACCATTGCAATGGGCGGAATCATCTATTCACCCGGAAGCGCAGGAACCATGCAAGAGATTTTCCAAGATGCAGTACAGAACCACTATGTAAGTTTTGGCTACGCCAGCCCGATGATATTTCTGGGAAAAGAGTATTGGAACGATGAAATGCCGGTCTATCCCCTGTTGCAACATTTGATGAAAAAAGGAAAATACAAAAACCTTTTACTCACAATCAGTAACTCACAAGCGGAAATCGTAGAGACAATCAAAGCATTCAAAGACAAGAATCAATAATCTCAAAATGGTAAGGTAACTCAGGTCCGGGATGAGGTAAACACAGTTCCGAGATGAGGTAGGCACAAGTCCGGGATGAGGTAGGCACAGTTCCGGGATGAGGTAGCTGCTTCTATAGAGAAATACCCAAAAGCAATGCATTGGGAAGAGTTCACGATTGAGGGCGACTTATAGCATATTTACAGACAAAGAGAGAATAAAAAAGAGGAGACGCGACTCCTCTTTTTTTTATACACATTCAATGAATGCTACTCACGCGATGCTATGATTTGTTTTGCATTCTCGAAATCATCCTCTTGAACCAGGATTTTCACAATACCCCCCAGTGTCAGATAGGGAGAAGTTACCGCACCCATCGTTTCATCCCGCAATAGGCAAGATATACCAACACTTTGCAACAGGCCTTTAACAACTTCAGCCTCCCATAAAGAACCTTCAAAAACTTCTTTCATACCTTATTATAATTAGTAATAATATAACGCGAAAGAGAAGTTAAGGTTCACTTCTTATCGTTCTGACGAATCTCTACACGGCGGATTTTTCCACTGATGGTCTTAGGCAATTCTTCAACGAATTCTATGACACGCGGATATTTATAAGGTGCAGTCACACGTTTCACGTGGTCTTGCAACTCTTTTATCAACGCTTCTCCGGCTTGGCTCTTATAATCTTTAGACAAAACAATTGTAGCTTTCACTACTTGTCCGCGAATTTCATCCGGCACACCTGTAATGGCACACTCTACAACTGCAGCATGTGTCATCAAAGCACTTTCTACTTCGAAAGGACCGATGCGATAGCCGGAACTCTTAATAACGTCATCGGCACGACCTACAAACCAGAAATATCCATCCTCGTCACGCCAAGCGACATCGCCTGTATAATAAATGCCATCGTGCCAAACATCTTTGCTCATTTCCGGATTACGATAATACTCTTTAAAGAGTCCCAATGGTTTTCCCTTATCGGTACGGATTACGATTTGTCCTTGCTCTCCATCTTCGGCAGAACGTCCGTCCGGTGTCAACAAATCAATATCGTATTGCGGATTGGGTACTCCCATGCTTCCCGGCTTCGGCTCCATCCAAGGGAAAGTTGCCAACGTAAGCGTGGTTTCTGTCTGACCGAATCCTTCCATCAACCGAATACCGGTTAGCTCTTTAAAGGTATCATAAACGGCACCGTTTAATGCTTCACCGGCCGTTGTACAATATTCCAACGAAGATAAATCGTATTTCGTCATGTCTTCACGAATCAAAAAGCGATAGATGGTCGGAGGAGCACAAAGCGAAGTAATCCGATATTGCTCAATCTTATGCAGAATATCTGCCGGAGTAAATTTCTCGTGGTCATACACAAATATATTAGCTCCGGCAAACCATTGGCCATAGAGTTTTCCCCAAACAGCCTTTCCCCAACCTGTATCGGCAATTGTCAAGTGAAGGCTATCCTTATGAAGATTGTGCCAAAGATATCCTGTGGTTATATGACCAAGCGGATAAGTAAAATCGTGT
>JAFUNW010000033.1 GCA_017472905.1 Bacteroidaceae bacterium | reverse complement strand
GTCAGCTTCGATAGGCATAGTAACCGTTCGTTTACGGCCGAGGACTACGGCGACCGCATGTTTTAACTATGTGACATTAGGACATAAAAAGGCGTGAAGCCCTGCACTATCGCTCGCTCCACGCTCTGAGGCACCTGAGAAACGCCATATCCTGTAGAAACGAGCAACGCAAAAGCCCCACGCTGTAGGTATACTAACAACCCCGTTGTGCCCAAAGTTGCCATTGGTGTAAGGATACACCAATGGCTTTGACACAATGAGGGCTGTACGTAGATACAACCAAGGGGCATCTACCGTTGCTTAGTTTTGACAGGATTTTTTTGAAATTTTCTCAGGATTTCAGAGCATCAAAACCAAAGCGTAGTAAACGCCTTTCAATATGTCTTTTTCCACTTTCCCGTTCCTCTCTATTGGAGATAGAACCATCGGCGTGGAACATTGCGATAGTTAAGTAAACGAATGAATGGAAGTTAGTTCTTACATACATTTTTTACAATCCATCGCAAACTTTGTTCGCAAATATAGTAATTTTCGGTTAGAATATACAATTTTGGATTGTTTTTCTTCCTAAAAGTGTAAAAACGGGGAGATTCCTCTTCAAATAGTAGGTAACTAATCTCCCTCGATAATATCCTTGAATTCGCCAAAGGAGTACATTTGTTTATCTCGGTGTCCTGCGATCTACAATTATTTAAGTTGATACAAAGGCAAGCAAAACCTTTCGATTCTTTATCGGTAACTCTATTATTTTTTGACTTACCGACCAAGAATCGCACATATCTATAAATATATAACATCTTGGAAAAATAAAAAACAACGGGAACTTTATGGAATCAATTCATAGAGTTTTCGTTGATGTATTTCTGATTATCAGTAAGTAGTTTATATTTCGGCTCAAGCGTGAAGCCCTTCACTATCACTTGCTCATTCCTTGAGGCACTAGAGAAACGCCATATATATTCTTCCGCGCTCAAACCAAAGTAATAAAATGGAAGCAGACTCACTTTGTTTCTGACTTTTTTTTGTGTATACGCGAAAAAAATCAGAAAAATGTTTGCCGGTTACGAAAAACAACTTACCTTTGCACCCATTAATAAAAAAGAGAAGAATATGTTGCATACAGTCATTACACGAATTAGCAGCCTACTAGTGGTGAACGTCGTGGTGGAAACATCAAGAGCGTGAGAAAGTTGTGTATCTGTATGTGTATTTAAATAGAATTAGTTGATAGCCTTTCTCACTGATGTGGGAAAGGCTTTTAAAATATATAAATTATGAAAAAGCAATTACGTAGTGCATTCAGTACACAAGGACGCCGCATGGCAGGTGCACGTGCTTTGTGGGTTGCCAATGGAATGAAGAAAGAACAAATGGGGAAACCCATCATTGCCATAGCCAATTCATTTACTCAATTTGTTCCGGGACATACCCATTTGCATGCAATCGGACAACTGGTTAAATCTGAAATTGAAAAACTTGGATGTTTTGCAGCTGAGTTTAATACCATAGCGATTGACGATGGTATTGCAATGGGACATGACGGAATGCTTTATTCGCTTCCTTCGCGAGATATCATTGCTGACAGTGTAGAGTACATGTGCAATGCTCACAAAGCGGATGCGTTGGTTTGCATCAGCAATTGCGACAAGATAACTCCAGGAATGTTAATGGCAACTATGCGCCTAAACATTCCAACGGTATTTGTTTCCGGTGGTCCGATGGAAGCAGGCGAATGGAACGGACAACATTTGGACCTGATTGATGCCATGATTAAGAGTGCCGATACTTCGGTAAATGATGAAGAAGTATCAGAGATTGAGCGTCATGCCTGTCCGGGATGTGGTTGCTGTTCCGGTATGTTTACAGCCAATTCCATGAACTGTCTGACAGAAGCAATGGGACTTTCTCTGCCCGGCAACGGCACGATATTAGCAACTCATGCCAATCGTATTCAACTATTTAAAGATGCCGCTGCTTTAATCGTAAAGAATGCCTATAAATATTACGAAGAGGGAGACGAAAGTGTACTTCCTCTGAACATCGCTACTCGAACAGCTTTTCTCAATGCCATGACATTGGATATTGCGATGGGAGGCTCTACCAATACGGTACTCCACCTGTTGGCTGTAGCCAATGAAGCGGGAGTGGATTTTACGATGGATGACATTGATATGCTATCCCGCCGTGTACCCTGCCTTTGTAAAGTAGCTCCTAATACCCAGAAATATCATATACAAGATGTTAATCGCGCCGGTGGTATTCTGAATATTTTGGCAGAATTGGCCAAAGGAGATTTGTTGGATACAACGGCTATACGCGTAAACGGTACAACTTTGGGGGAAGAGATTGCGCGTTATGACATAACAGACGGAGAACCAAATGCTGAAGCCATACGTATTTATACGAGTGCGCCAGCCAATAAATTCAGTATTCAAGCCGGCTCTCAAAACTCCAAATATGAAACTTTGGATAAAGATCGGGCTACTGGTTGTATTCGAGATTTGGCACATGCCTATAGCAAGGACGGCGGTTTGGCTGTATTAAAAGGAAATATCGCACAAGACGGTTGTGTAGTAAAAACAGCCGGTGTTGATGAAAGTATCTGGAAGTTTATCGGCCCGGCCAAAGTGTTCGATTCTCAAGATTCAGCTTGTGACGGTATTTTAAATGGAAAGGTTGTAAGCGGAGATGTTGTTGTCATTACCCACGAAGGTCCAAAGGGCGGACCGGGTATGCAGGAGATGCTCTATCCCACCTCGTATATCAAGAGTAAACATTTGGGTAAGGAATGTGCTCTAATTACAGACGGACGTTTTAGTGGAGGTACCTCCGGATTAAGTATCGGACATATCAGTCCGGAAGCTGCGGCAGGTGGAAACATCGGTAAACTTATTGACGGTGACATCATTGAAATAGATATTCCCAATCGCACCATCAATGTCAGACTCAGTGAAGAAGAACTGGCAGCACGTCCTATGACTCCTGTTACTCGCAATCGTCAGGTTTCAAAAAGTTTACGAGCTTACGCAAGTATGGTAAGTTCGGCTGATAAAGGAGGAGTAAGAATCATCGAATAGTAACCGGAGTTGATAATAACTTATCGATTGAAATGACAATGAATATAATGAAAGAAACAATAACCGGGGCAGAAGCATTGATGCGTTCATTGGAACATCAAGGCGTGAAAACCTTGTTTGGATATCCAGGTGGAAGTATCATGCCAACTTTTGATGCCCTTTATCATCATCGCGATACGCTGAACCACATTTTAGTTCGTCATGAGCAAGGAGCAACCCATGCAGCTCAAGGTTTTGCCCGTGTTTCCGGTGAAGTCGGAGTTTGCTTAGTTACTAGTGGACCGGGAGCAACCAACACTCTTACCGGAATAGCCGATGCAATGATAGACAGTACGCCTATCGTGGTCATAGCCGGTCAGGTTCCTACAGCCATGTTAGGTACTGATGCTTTTCAAGAAGTCGATTTGGTAAGTATTACACAACCCATCACTAAATGGAGTTATCAAATTCGTAGCGCAAAAGACATAGCTTGGGCCGTTGCTCGTGCATTCTTCTTAGCCAAGAACGGACGTCCGGGGCCGGTAGTACTTGACTTCACCAAAAATGCACAAGTAGAGATGGTTGATTACGAACCGGAAACAGTCGACTTCATTCGTAGCTATGATCCCAATCCTGAATCCCAAGAAGGGACATTAGAGGCAGCAGCAAATCTTATCAATAGTGCAAAGCGTCCGTTGGTATTGGTTGGTCAAGGAGTGGAGCTTGGAAATGCTCAGGTCGAACTACGTGCATTTTTAGAAAAAGGAGATATACCTTGCGGATGCACATTGTTGGGATTATCAGCTATTCCGTCTGATCATCCATTAAATAAAGGCATGTTGGGAATGCATGGCAACTTGGCTCCCAATGTAAAAACAAACGAATGTGATGTTCTGATTGCAGTAGGTATGCGTTTTGATGATCGGGTAACAGGTAACATTGCCACCTATGCCAAACAAGCCAAGGTGATTCATCTCGACATTGATTCGTCTGAATTCAATAAAAATGTCAATGTAGATGTAGCTGTTTTGGGCGATTGTAAACAGACCTTACGACAATTGACCGATTTGATGGTGCAAAACAACCATACGGCATGGATTGAAAGCTTTTCCGAACATGAGAAGTTGGAATTAGAGCGTGTCATTCTGCCGGAAATACATCCCCTCTCCGGTCCTTTGAATATGGGTGAAGTTGTACGTGCTGTGAGTGAAGCGGCCAACCACGAAGCAATATTGGTTACTGACGTAGGACAAAACCAAATGATGGCAGCTCGTTATTTTAAATATACCAAAGAACGTAGTGTTGTTACCTCCGGAGGTTTAGGAACAATGGGGTTTGGAATGCCTGCTGCCATTGGAGCTACTTTCGGACGTCCCGACCGCGCAGTGTGTGTCTTTATGGGTGACGGAGGTTTTCAAATGAACATCCAAGAATTAGGAACGATCATGGAACAGAAAGCACCGGTAAAGATGATACTGATGAATAATAACTATTTGGGAAATGTACGCCAATGGCAAGCGATGTTCTTCGGTCGCCGCTATGCGTTTACTCCAATGATGAATCCAGATTATATGCAGATAGCTTCAGCCTATTCTATTCCCGCACGCCGTATCATGAAGCGGGAAGAGTTGCAAGAAGCCATTCATGAAATGCTTGCGACAGACGGACCATTTTTATTGGAGGCTTGTGTAATAGAAGAAGGTAATGTAATGCCGATGACTCCTCCGGGAGGTACTGTAGATAAAATGATGTTAGAATGCTGAGTTATGGAAAAGACATTGTACACACTGATTGTTCATTCTGAGAACATCGCAGGTTTATTGAATCAAGTTACGGCTGTGTTTACTCGCCGTCAAATTAATATTGAGAGTTTGAATGTTTCAGCCTCTTCCATTAAAGGTATTCATAAATATACAATTACTGCATGGGCTACTCAAAGTGAAATTGAGAAAGTCGTGAAGCAAATAGAACGAAAAGTTGATGTTTTGCAGGCCAATTATTTTACCGATAGTGAAATCTACCAACATGAGATTGCACTATATAAATTGGCAACTCCGGCTTTTCAAGCCAATCCTGTAGCCTCAAAAATCATTCGGCGTCATGCAGCTCGTGTTGTGGAAGTGAATCCTACTTTCTGCATCGTAGAAAAGAATGGAATGAGCGAAGAGATTTCCTCGCTTTACGAAGAATTGCAACAATTCGGTATCGTGCTGCAGTTTGTACGTTCAGGACGAGTCGCCATTTCTACCAGTTGCTTTGAGCGACTCAACGAATATTTGGCTATGCGGGAAGAGAAGTATAACAGGAATAAGGAAATAAAGTAATGAATCATAAAGTAGGGGAATACAGGTTTGTATCAGAGCCTTTCCATGTCGATTTCACCGGGAAACTGACGATGGGTGTATTGGGAAACCATTTGCTCAATTGTGCCGGTTTTCATGCCGCTGAGCGGGGTTTCGGTATTGCGGAATTGAATGAGAACCATTATACATGGGTACTTTCTCGATTGGCTATCGAGTTAAACGATTTACCTAAACAATACGATGAATTCAGTATTGAAACATGGGTTGAAAATGTATATCGTCTCTTTACCGACCGTAATTTTGCAATACTTGACAAAGAAGGTAAACCGATAGGATATGCCCGTTCGGTTTGGGCTATGATTAGCATGGAAACGCGAAAACCGGCTGATTTATTGACTCTTCATGGAGGAAGTATTGCCGAATATGTTTGTGATAAAGAATGCCCCATATCCAAACCGGGACGCATCAAGGTAACCACAGACAAACCGGTTGAAGAATATCGCACACGATACAGCGACATCGACATCAATGGCCACGTCAATAGCATCAAGTATATCGAGCATATTTTAGACCTTTTCCCTATGGAGACATTCCGCAAAAAACGTATTCATCGCTTTGAAATGGCATACGTAGCTGAAAGCTATTACGGAGACACACTTTGCTTCTATCGCGAAGAAGTGGCTCCGGACGAATACGACATTGAAGTGCGGAAAAATGCGACCGAAGTAGTGGTTCGCAGCAAAGTAGTATTGAAATAATTTTTAATTGATAACTTATAAATTGTAATTTAAGAAGATTATGGCACAATTAAATTTTGGTGGTGTTATCGAAAACGTGATGACCCGCGAAGAGTTCCCTTTGGAAAAAGCACGTGAAGTTTTGAAAAATGAAACGATTGCAGTGATTGGTTACGGAGTACAAGGTCCCGGTCAATCTTTGAATCTTCGCGATAACGGTTTCAATGTAATAGTAGGTCAACGCCAAGGAAAAACTTACGACAAGGCAATCGCCGATGGATGGGTACCCGGAGAAACCTTATTCTCTATCGAAGAAGCTTGCGAAAAAGGAACGATTATCATGTGTTTGCTTTCCGATGCAGCTGTAATGAGTGTATGGCCTACCATCAAGCCTTATTTGACTGCAGGTAAAGCACTTTATTTTTCACACGGATTTGCTATTACTTGGAACGACCGTACAGGCGTTGTCCCCCCGACTGATATTGATGTAATCATGGTTGCCCCGAAAGGTTCCGGCACGTCACTTCGTACCATGTTCTTAGAAGGACGTGGTCTTAACTCTTCGTATGCTGTTTACCAAGATTATACCGGTCGTGCATTGGAACGCACATTGGCTCTCGGCATCGGTGTTGGTTCCGGATATTTGTTTGAAACAACTTTCATTCGCGAAGCCACTTCCGACCTGACCGGTGAACGTGGCTCTTTGATGGGAGCTATCCAAGGTTTGCTTCTAGCACAATATGAAGTATTGCGCGAGAATGGACATACCCCATCAGAAGCGTTCAATGAAACCGTTGAAGAATTGACTCAGTCGCTTATGCCGTTGTTTGCAAAGAACGGTATGGACTGGATGTATGCAAATTGCTCTACTACGGCTCAACGCGGAGCATTGGATTGGATGGGACCTTTCCACGATGCTATTAAACCTGTGGTAGAGAAGCTTTATGCCAGCGTTAAATGCGGTAACGAAGCACAAATCAGTATTGATAGCAACTCAAAACCCGATTATCGTGAGAAGCTGGAAGAAGAGTTGAAAGCTCTTCGTGAAAGTGAAATGTGGCAAACAGCTGTAACGGTTCGTCAACTTCGTCCGGAGAACAACTAAGAAACTGTTTGCATTCAAGATGCTTAACGAATAAACACAAAGGAGCATAGTCACCTCGAAAAAAGAACCGAAGATCGTAAAGGTCTTCGGTTTTTTTGTAGCAGTATGCCTTAAGGACACTTTGGTTTCATTCAATATGATAGATAGTATTACTTTTGGGGATACATGATTATTTCAGCCGTATTGCTTGATTTTGTCAGTTTTCTAGCCAAACGTTGTACATCTTTGGGAGTTACTTCACGAAGCGTTTGATTGTTAGTAAGCATATCCTCCGAGTTATGCAATACTTTATCTACAAGGGCTGCCATCCAAAAAGCATTCGTGTTGCGATAACTATCATGTTGCTTGCTCAGATATTTGCATGCATTGTCGAACAACTCCTGTGCCGGCCCCTTTTCAGCCACTTGTACCAATAGCTCAACGGCTTGATTCAATAAAGTTTGTGCCTGTTCCGGATTGGTACTGAAATTAAACATGAGGGCCAATTCGTCTTTGGGCTGTCGCGAGATACGCGATGTGACGGAGACATTGTATGTACCTCCTTCTTCTTCACGTAGTTTCTCCGTACACAGCGTGTTCAAAATCTCATTGAGAATGGCACAAGCCATATTGTTCCGTTGAGTATACCGCTCTTTCGTCCAAATATTATAGATAACAGTAGTTGCCGGCTGTTGCATGGGAACCTGCAAGTGGCACACTTGTTTTCCTTGTTTAAACTTCGGCAAAGCTTTGAGATTCGCTTCTTCTTGTTTATGAGGGTTTCCAGGGAGAGCTGCTATGTATTGGCAGACAAGCGAAGATAAAGAATCAACATCCATCTTTCCGACAAATATGAATGTAAAGTCGGCTGCGTTGGCAAAACGTTCTAAAAAGAGTTCGCACGTACGGTCATAATCCACACTGTCAGCCAAAGCAAGGGAAAGCTTTCGGTTACGAGAATGAGGCATATACATGGTATTTCGCAACGTATCACTGAAGTGAGTCATGGGATTTTCCATCTGTTGCACAAGTGCATTCCGTCTGTTTTTTTGCCAACTAGCAAAAAGATGTTCATTTTTCCTCACAGTCGTAAATCGCAAATGAAGCAATTGTAACAACTGCTCTGCATGTTCCCATTTACACCCCCCGGCAAATTTTTCGTTCAATGTACCGATGTTGGTTTGATACGAAGCAGTACTTCCCTCCAAAGCCAACCCTAATTGTTCACCAGAAAGATTTCCCAAACCTCCCATAGAGGGTAAAACATTGATCGCACTAAAATGATTGTAGTCTTCGTCTTTCAATAAGGATGTTCCTCCCTTACTGATAGCCGTGAGAATCAGCTCATTGCTCGGCATCTCTGTTGGTTTGAGTATAACTTTGGCTCCATTGCTTAAAGTCAGCTCTGTTGTTCCGTATTGTTGATTCTGTTTCATTCTGATGATAGAACCGGCCTGCGGTTTTGTCTGCATCAATACAGGTGGCGGATCTTTTTTCGGTATTTCATAAGGAACAGTCTCTTGCAACCATGCGTTGTTGTATGCCTGCAACAGTTCTGTTTCAGTAGGCCATTGATGCTTGTCTCGTTGCTGTCCTTGAAGCAAAATGGCAACTCCATCGCGACTATACAAGATTTGATTGAAACGTGCATTGAGTTCCTCCAATGAAACTTCAGAAAGAAATTCTTGATACAACCGATTTTGTTCGGAGTCGGATAAGAGGGGTACGTCCGACAGGAAGTGGTCTATACATTTTTCAACATGAAATTTGTTAGTTCTTCCCCGTTGATTCGTTTTTAGATGTGTCCAGGCTTTAGCAATTTCCTTTTCCATGCGTTCATATTCAGCCTGTGTAAATCCATGAGCCATCGCCTGTTTAAGCCGAAGAACAAGCGTCTGCATAGCAGTTTTCCATCGATCTCCTTCAAACGTGGCGGTAACAGAAAAGGCTTTTTGGATTGCTGCGATGGAATAGTCTCCGTCTGTAAAATATATTTTTTCTTTGGGATATGATGATGCTTTCTGCCCAAAGTCGTTGATACGAGCCGAAAGCATGGAAACGATCATCGAATTGCAGAATCTCTCTCTTTGAGCAGCCTTGGTCTGTGCCGCATCTTTATGTGTAGGAGTATATTTGAAGCTTATCCGTAACATACCTGAGGACAGCTCCGGATCTGTTCCAATGGCCACAATGGGAGTTGCATTGTGAGGAATGGAATAATAGATACGCTCTGCCGGTTGCTTGCGTTCCGGAATGTCTGCCCACATTTCCCGAATACGTTTTTCAATGGTCGAAACATCTATATCGCCTACTACAATGATAGCCTGCAAATCGGGGCGATACCATTTCCGATAATATTCACGCAGGGTGCTGTATGGGAAATTGTCTACCACTTCCATTTTTCCAATGGGCATCCGCTGAGCATATCGGTGATTGTTCGGAAACAGTTTGGGTAACGTCTGTTCATAAATTCGTTCTTGAACTCCCGTTTTCAAGCGCCATTCCTCATGAATTACTTTTCGTTCGGCATCAATTTCTTTCTCATTTAACGTAATGAAACCGCTCCAATCATGTAGTATCAGCAAACATGAATCGACCAATCTTTCTCGATCTGTCGGAACATTAGAGATGTTATAAACAGTCTGTTCAAAGGCTGTATATGCATTGATGTCAGTACCGAATTTGACACCATTCTCTTCCAAATATTCAATCAATCGCTTCTTCGGAAAGTTTTTAGTTCCGTTAAAGGCCATGTGTTCGAGAAAATGAGCCAATCCGCGTTGCTCCTCTTCTTCCAATATAGAACCAACCCTTTGAACAATGTAGAATTCGGCATGTCCTTTTGGGCGTTCATTGTGTCGGATGTAATAGGTTAATCCATTGTCAAGTTTTCCGTAACACACGGCAGAGTCCATAGGTAAAACCTGGGCGTATGTTTGTGACATTGTAGACAGGAATAAAACAAAAAGCAAAGATAGAAATGAAATACGCATACAGAGTTCTTATAACAATAGTACAAAGTAAACCGCATAGGGTTCACTCAGTACTTTATAAAGTTTATTTCTTTTTATACATAATCTTCACCGGTTGGTAGCAAACGTTGTTGTATTGTTGGAGTACAGTACCCTTATCAGTATCAATTACCCAAACACTACCGTTCAGACCGTCTTTTTCCGGTTCATAGAAAGCAACATAAGTCTTCTTATGGTCAGCACTCAATTCCAAACCTGTAATGACAGCCGATTCAGAGCCAATGGTTTGCAACACACCGACCTGAGTAATCCATTGATTGGAAGTGTATTTCCAACACTTGATTTTGTTTCCTTCTGCAAAAAGCATGGAATGATATGTATGATTGGCCACACATGGTGTCGTTTCGTTGAGAGAAAGTTCACCTATGCCGCAAGTTTTGTATCCACCATTGTCCCAAAGGTTATTTTCCATCGTTTCATAATTATATTCCCAAAAGTTAACAGACATAAAGGTTCTTTGGTACATACCTTGGGCATTTTGTGTAATAATCAATGCCTCCGGAACAGTTCCTGCTTTCCTTTGTTCATCGGTCATGCGCACAAGCACCATTTTACGTATACTCAACCCATCGAAGAAATTGGCTGAACCTTGACAAGCATCCCGTTTCTGCAAATATGTTTTTCCACAATAGTAGGGACCGTAACCGTTGTAAATCAGGGAGAGAGCGTTTATTTCCTTATCCCAATAGAGCAGGTTGTAATAGCCATATTTTCCTTCATCATAAACAATAGCTGTCTGCGCATAGGTATGGGTCAGTTTCACGGGTTCCACCAATGCACCCTCGGTAGTAGAGAATTCATAAACCTTTCCGTTTTCACACAATATAGGATAAGCAACTCCTGAAGCCCCCGTAGAAGGAATACCCATCTGCACAGGTTTAAAATCGGAATATTCAGAAGCGGTCAGCATATTTTCCACAACAAACGTTTTCTCATTAAGGTAGTAGATAGTAGCCGGTGAAGAAGCATCTGCTGCACCTTGACAAGCAAGGATAAGACTTCCGCTACTTTGTACCATATCGGCAGGATTGGCTGCAAAAGTATATTCCGGATTGTTCACAGCGAACTGATCTCCATTCATAAAGCCGATAGGTTCACTACCATCGGTCGGAGTAAGCATGAAAGAGAGCATGCTGTTTCCTTCGGTGTCTTTACTGATGACAGTTATTCCTTCCTCATAAGGAGAATTTACGTACAACTTAAAGGGATAAAACGTTTTACCATCGCTATTTTCCACAATTAAACGACATTGATAACTTCCGAGTTCTTTACCCACATAGACAAATTCAGGCTCGTGGCTATAGGTCTCCAAATTGATTTCCCATGTATAAGTGAGTTCTTTCTCTCCGCTTGTTTGACTGATAACGGGGGAAATCGTAAGAGTCTCATTTTTATTAACGTTGTAAACCGATTGAATGGATGTGCTGTCAATGACAATTTCTGATATGGGACGGTTACCCCAAGTTGTTTCATCTTCGAAACAAGAGGCGAGAGTCGTTGTCAAGAGAGCTATCGCCAATATCTTCTGTAGTTTCATTGCTGAATATTTCTAATTGATTACACCTTATTATATTATTATACCGCAAACGGATGAGGAAAGTCGAACGGGAAGTCGGGATATTCAGCCAAAATCAGTTCCCGATTTGCCGGATCATTGAAGTGCTCGTACATAGGCAAATAAATGTGTTTCCTAAATATCGTACGGTATTGATACGGATCTCCATATTCAATATGTTCCAAATTCTCTCCATAAAGAGCCACCATTTTCTTATAGGTTTCGGGTTGAATCTCTTTAAAAGCATGGAAGTACTCTACCATTTTGATGAATTTATAAGGATGCCATTCTCCGAGATATATTTTTTGCCATACTTTCTCTCCGTGAGCATTATACCAAGCCGGTTGCTCCACTGCGTTATCAAACTTACTTCGATGTACTTGGTTGAGCGAATCAAGCGTAGGGGTAAAATAGGTATTCTTCGTCAATCGAAGAGTTAACGTGTAACGTTCATATCCTTCGGCATAGCTACCTTTCAATCCATTGCGCAAGATGCGTATGGGAATATATCCCATAATAGAATCGGGATGTATAATAGCTTCATCAATGATGTACTGTACCCCCTCAATAGCAGTACTTTCATGCGCAACAAGTTCATATCCAATGGGACGTGCCTCTTTGGTTGGAGTTCCCATTATCTGTACAGGAATTTTTAGAGTGTATTCCCTTATGTCAATGGGAGTCACACTAAAAGAATATTCTGCAGAATCGTTCACGAAGTAGATACCCGTATAAGAGGTATCGAACTTCATATAATTTTCGTCTTCACAGGCGGTAATAGTCAAGGTGAAGGCGAATGCTCCGATAATATAATTGTAATTCTTCATTGCTTCATTCGTCATATTACATTTTTCAAAGTCTGTTTTCGTATTCGCTATCCGGGATGGGAATGACATAAACTTTGGTTGCAGCCGGAATATTTTTTTCTGTACCCGTAGCTACATCCCAACCGTTGATGGGTAAATTTTGTCGTTTGAGATTAAAGAAAGTCTGCCCCTCGCCAAAGTATTCTTTGAAACGTTCAAGATTGATCAGTTCCTGAGTCAGTGTCTGCGGAATAGTTCTTTGAGCCAATGGAGTCAATCCACGTGACTCCAAAACTTGATCGAAATACCAAGTGGCACTGTCCGGATTGGTTTCCAACAAAGCCTCAGCCATAATGTAGTACATCTCTGGCATACGGATGAGGTTGACTCCTTGAATCAATTCTTTAGGACGCGAAGAACCGATGTTCTGCAACTCATAAGGATCAGTAAGTTTACTCAAACGCAAGGTTGGTGTACCACCTAAATCAATGGATGTGAAATAAGCGGCCGTACGATAGTCCAATCCTTCTGCCTGCTGTTCGTAAATGCTTTCCACATCACCGCGTGGATTTAAAGAGGAGAAACTTTTGTTAATCTGTAATTTATCGTAGACGTTGCTATAGAATTCTGCGAAATAGATACCGAAAATCGTTTCATTCCGAGAAAGAACGCCGGCAACATCTCCGTTGATAGCTGTTTTGACATTCAGCATGTAAGGACTTTCGCCTATCACTTTCTTGGCATAAAAAGCCGCATTCTCCTTATCCCCCATTGTCAAATAAACACGAGCCAACAATGCTTGTACAGCAAAGAGGTTGCAATGAATTTGACGATCAGTCATGAAAAGACGGTCATTCACATGTTGTGTTTCATTAGCTAACAAGCGTTCTGCCTCTTTCAAATCGGCCAAAACATGTTCATAGTTTTTAGCAATGCTCTCAAACTCGGGAGTTTTGAGCGAAAAATCGGTAGCATAGGGTATGCCTTCTGCTTCCGGATTCTGAGTAATCTGTTCTGCAAAAAGACGCATCAGGTCGAAGTGCATGAAAGCACGCAAACCCAATGCTTCACCTTTATATATAGTATAGGGATATTCTTTGGCCGAAGCAACCGGACCGGCAGCCAAAATAGCATTCACGTTGGAAATGTTCTTATACATGGCAGTCCAAAGAGCCTCGAACATGCCTTTCACATTCGTGTTGTCATACTCGTAGTTACTCAATGCCGTAAGGGGGATGTTTCCTTTACAACTTAAGTTCTGTGCCAATATCTCAATATTGGAAAAAGAAAGTTCCTGTCCATAGAGTGCTGAGTTACGCATCTGTGAATAGGCTCCACTGAGCGCATCTTCCACACCTTCAGGAGTAAAGAACAGTTCATCCCCCTTGATTTGTCCTTCAGGAGTAATATCCAGAAAATCATCGCATGCGGCTAAAGCAAATCCACATGCCAATACGATACATATATGTTTGAAAGTCTTCATTCGGCTTTTAACTTTTAGTTTTTAATTGTTGATTTTGTCAGAATGTCGCGCTTAGGTTAATTTCAAATCCTTGGCTATAAAGGTAGTTTGTACCCCGCTCAATCTTTACGCTGGAAAGCCGCAAGATGTCGGTGAAATTAATTCCGGCACGCAGGTTTCTCAGGTGTAAAGGCTTGTATAACTTCTCGGGGAATTCATAACTCAAGTTCAGCGTACCCAAAGAAATCATGTTCTCCTCTTCGGCAAAGCGGTCTGTTTGGTTCGGACGACTGCTGTCTGCTATATTTTTATAGAAAGCAATGTCTCCGGGTTGTTTCCAACGGTCATCGAACACACGTTGATCGGCATTTTGCATCGGATCGCTTCCTTCCACCTTTGTAATACGGGTCGTATTATAAATCCAAGCTCCCAAACGGAAATTAAAGAGAGCGTAGAGACTGAATCCTTTCCAATAGAGATGCGTATTAAACGTTCCTGTGTATTTGGGTTCCGTATCACCAATGAGAACGCGGTCGGTCGGGTCATAATCAAACGTAAGCGTTCCATCTCGCTTGATATAAACCTCTTTACCGGTAGCCGGATCAATGCCGGCCGAACGAACAAGCTTCAAAGCTGTCGTACTTTCTCCTTCTGCATATTGAGGAAGAGGAGCCAATGAGGTAGAGGCATTCTCTTGGTTTTCTTTGTTGATTTCCTCCAAAGCCTTGTTGATTTTAGTAATCTTGTTGCGGTTCATGTATCCGCTAGTTCCCAATTTCCACGAGAATTCGCTGTTACGGAAAATGTATCCGTCTACTTGGAATTCGATACCTTTGTTTTGCATTTCACCCAAATTCGACTTGGCAGTAGTAACTCCCGTAGAAGGAGCTTTGGATTTATCCAACAACAAGTCTGTGGTATTTCGGATGTAGGCATCCACTACAATGTTCAATCGTTTGTTGAACATACTGAAATCCAATCCAACATTGTAGTTCATGGTGCGTTCCCAACAAAGGTCTACGTTCCCGATAGCAAGAGGGATGGCACCAATACCGTTCTTATACTCATACTCGTTGCTATACTGATACATGGTCATGGCTTGGAATGGGCTAAAGCTGACCTTACCCGTATATCCGGCACTTCCTCGCACTTTAAAGAGATCGAAGTGTTCCTTTATATCTTTCATGAAAGGTTCGTTCAGTACGTTCCATCCGATACCTCCGGACCAAAAGTGGCCATAACGATTGTTTGCACCGAATTGGGACGAACCGGTAACGCGCCATGTAGCATCGGCAAAATAACGATTGCGCCACGAGTAGTTTCCGGTAACAAACACACCCACATCGGCAGATTCAGCCAAATCACCGTAAGGTTTCTGGTTTGTAGGGTATCCTGCTGCATTGCCGATATACGAATTCTTGTCATTGAAGAATCCGATGGCTTGCAAAGTTTTACTACTCATCTCCGAATGATTGATTTCCCATCCGGCATTGGCACTGATGAGAGATTCATCTTCAAATATCTTATTGAAGGTAGCCACAATGTTGGCATTGTAGCTCGTAGATTTACTGTCTATTTGTGTACTCGATCCTTTCTTCGTCAGATCTGTTTCATCTTTAAATGTACGTGATTTGGGTGAAACAAAGATGTCGCTCCATCCCGTTTCGCTGGTAATGTTAAAGTGTCCTGTCAGACGGAATTGATTGTTGATATCCCAACGGAAATCAGTTACGTTGGTAAACGTATTTGTTCCGTTGCGGCTATAGCTTCCGAGACTAGCTTCATAGAGGGGATTATCCAAATCCCAAGCCAAATTGGTATTAGGCGATCCATCTTCGTTATACATACGTTCGTAAGGGTTCATCAGTACATATTCCGAGAATGTTCCATAAGGAGTATTTTGAGCCTTGATTTCGGCGTAAGTTGTTCGGTTTGAAATTTGTATGGAATTGTTGATAAAGTAATCCAATTTAAAGCCAAGATTGTATCTGCGGCGGTAATCGTCCTTCATCACTCCCTTGGTATCGGCAAAGCGTCCGGTCAGTTCGTAACGCAAATTTTGTGCTCCACCATAAAGGCGCAATGAATGGTCCTGGCTGAATGATGTACGCGCCGGTTGTGAAAGCCAATCGCTGTTTTGTCCGGCCATCACTGCCTTGTAACGTTGATTATAAAGGTTATCCAGTTCGTATTGTTCTTCGATGTTTCCTCCTGCATCGTATAGACCGGCCATCTGTTCATAGCGCAGCTTCTCGTATGCATTCAGCACATCATAATCACTAAGAATCGGAGTTTGTAAGTTTCCTGTAAAGTTGTATTGTACGCGCAGGGTGCTTTCTGCCAACGGTTTACGGGTTATGACAATCACTCCGTTGGCCGCCTTTGAACCATAGAGGGCTGTAGCCGAAGCATCTTTCAGCACGTTGATGGTCTCTACTTCGTTGATGTCGAGGTCATAGAGGTCTTGCATGGTGATTTCCGTACCGTCCAAAATGATGGTCGGTTGATTAACCTCCTGTCCGCTGTTGCTGAATGAGGTCATACCGCGCAATACCAATTCAGGTACGTGGTTAGGATTTGAACCTTGGGCTGTATTCTGTACCATAGCCATGCCCGGAGTCAATGCAGCAATGGCACTGACAATGTTTACCCCACTGACTTGTTTGAGGTCAGCTCCGTTGATTTGGGTTACCGACCCGGTAAAACTTTTCTTGCTTTTGTTGAAGAAGCCGGTTACAACCACATCGTTGAGACTATGTTCTTCTTCCCGTAAGCGGATGTGTACGTTTTCCATCTTATCCCGACCGGGTTTCAATACGTGTGTTTGATAACCTATATAGGAAATGTGTACTTCGTAATCTCCATCCGATGCTTTCAAGTCGAATCGGCCATCAATATCGGTTACGACACCGGTTTCCACTTTACCACTTTTTACGATAGACACTGTCACTCCAATTAGGGGATCTCCCGTTTGGTTATCAATTACTACACCTGTGATGCGTGGCTGCGTTTGTTCGTTAGGCATCTTTCCGAAAACAGGATGATGACCTGAAGTATTGGCTGCAACTCCTAGAGGAGCAGTTGACAATCCGACAGCTATCAACAGTCCGGTGAGTGTTTGTCCGATAGGATTCTTTTTCATCCGCTGATAAATTGAGTTTGTTGTTAGATATTAAAAAACTTTGAGTTTGTAAGTTTGCGTCTTTGCAGACTGTTACAAACTTACAAACTCAAAAAGAATCATTTTATTATTTTACAGCAACTTTTGCTACTGTATTTTCTGCTTTTACTATGTACAATCCTTTGTTCAACCCGTTTACTTGAGAAGCAACACCGCAGAATACAGTGCGTCCGCTCATGTCGTAAACCGTGATGTTTTGTACTTCACCACCGACATAGATGGTTCCGTTGGCTGACCAAACATTCAACGCCGGAGCAGTTTCAACTTCTTCTACACCTACGAGTGCAAAGGAACCGGAAGCCGTAACTCCGCTATAGAGTGCAGCCGCTGCATGAATTTGGCTATATGATTCATCATAAGTCAAATAACTTACACAGAAGTCGCTAATGGTCACTGTTCCGTCTCCGTTGTGTGTCAACGTAAGGGGATTTGAAGCAAGGTTCATGTCCTTCAATGCAAGGTAGCTTTCTCCTGCAACAATCGTTTTCAAATAAGCGTTGTCCGTAGCAAGTTCAGCCTTGTTGGGGTCGTCAGCAGAAACTGTCAGACGAATACCACCGTTGTTGAGTGTAGAAACATCTTCACCTAAGAACTTGGTAACGAGATACATGTCATAGTCCTCATAATAAGTCACTTCCATTTCGAACTCAGTCGGATAAGTATATCCTTCGATTTCCTTATAAACAGTTACATTGGAAGTTTTCACTGTGAAGACATCGGCCCAAGTAAACTCTGTAGGCAACGGTTTTTCCTCTTCTTCGGCAATTGTAGCAGTTACATCCTTGTAAAGAGCTGCTGCTGCATGTTGCTGATTCCAAGATTCATCATAGGTCAGGTAGCTTACACAGAAGTTATCAATGGTCACAGTTCCATCACCATTATATGTTAAAGTAATAGGAGATGAAGAAAGGTTCATGTCCTTCAATGCAAGGTAGCTTTCTCCTGCAACAATCGTTTTCAAATAAGCGTTGTCCGTAGCAAGTTCAGCCTTGTTGGGGTCGTCAGCAGAAACTGTCAGACGAATTCCACCGTTATTGAGCAGAACTAAATCTTCACCCAAGAACTTGGTAACAAGATACACGTCATAATCGGCATTATAAGATACCTCCATTTCGAACTCGGTCGGATAAGTGTATCCTTCGATTTCCTTGTAAACATCTACACCACCAACTTTCACTGCAAAAGTATTGGCCCATGTAAAAGGCTCTTCTGCCAGGGCTTTCTCGGCGGTTACAGTCTGATAGAAAGCTGCCAATTCGTGCTTTTGAGTATAATCGGTATTGTAAGTCATGTAGCTTACACAGAAGTCGCTAATGGTGTAAGTACCATCTTCCAATCGCGTAAGAATCAAAGTAGCGTTAGCGTCAGAAAGATTCATATCTTTCAAGCAAAGATATTGTGCACCACGCTCAATGGTTCTCAAGAAACCACCGGTCTTGATTTCTGCTTTGTTAGGTTCATCAGCTGAAGGAGTCAGCAAAAGGCCACCGTTGTTGAGTGTAGCGACATCTTCGCCCAAGAACTTGGTAACAAGATACATGTCATAATCGGCATTATAAGTCACTTCCATCTCGAAGGTTTCGGGATATTCATAGTCTTCTTTAGCCTTATAGATGCTTCCGGCTTTCACTGTGTAAGTTCCATCCCAAGTTGTAGAAACCTCTTCGGCTCCTTGCTTCTTGGCAGATCCGCTCATGTACCACTGCATGTATCTTCCTTTCATATCAACACTGATAGAGTCTTGGGCTATCGTCATACCGCTGGTAAGCGAAAGCAGATTCTCGTTGAGCATATTGAATGTAATGGTTCCCGGACGCTTTTCGCCGTACATGTTCACGATTCCAATCTTGTTTTCAACGTCAAAGTAAGTTTCATTGAACGGAATGGTCAAAGTTACACCATCGAATGTCGCAGTCAAAGCCAAAGGTGCGTAGTCACCCAAAGTCAGACTGATGTCGTAATTCTTCTTGTTTTCGTCTGTAGCAGTCAGTGTCATGTCGAATTCGGTTGGCAGAGTAGAACCTTCCATTGTATCATAGGTTCCCTGGCCGGCAGTAAAATGCCAATCACCGCTCAAGTCGGCGACATCGATATTTTCACTCTCAACCAAAGTCAATTTGGCATTGGTAAAAGTTGCCACAATGGTTGCACTCGGAACAGAATGATCACAAGTTACCAAAGTGAAGTCGGGCAATGTAATGGTCTTGGTCGAAGGATCGAATGTATAAAGAATATCGCTATAACCTCCGCTAAAAGGATAAATGCCCTCAGTGTTACTCATATACAATCCACCACCCCATAGGCCGTTACCGTTCGGGTTGGTAATCTTGATGGTGTTGGCTGTTAGGTCAATGCCGTTTATACTTTGTGCAGCAGTAGCACCGGCCAATCCTTGAATTTCTCCGTCATAAATTCCGAAAGAACATTTGGTAATGACTACCTCGCAATCGTTCTTGAAGTGGTCGGTCAAAGATTGACCGGCATCAGTCACATTTACATCAGCCGTAAACGTGTAAGTTCCATACAGGTCTGCCATTGAAGCTACTTGTGCGCGTCCCGGAAGAAGCGAAGCGACAAGGGCAATGAGTGTCAAGACACTCTTCATTAGTGTAGTTTTTTTCATACGCTTGATTTTAAAATTTTGATTATTATAGTTTATATTTGTTCGTTTTCAACAAAGAATGCAATGTTTTCGTGATGCACACTTTATTTCCCCAGATTCTTCAAGAGTTCCACGACTCCGGGTCCTTGACTGGGACGGGGTGCACCATGCATATAGAGTTTTCCGTCCGGATCATAAATGATGAAAAAGGGGATTCCCTTTACGTTCAAAGCCTGACCGAGTGTATTTCCCGGGTTCCAAAGCTGATTGCCATGCATATTTTTCTGCTTCATTTTCTTTTTCCAAGCATCTTCTTTGGCATCTATGGAAATGGAGAGAAATACGAGTTTTTCATTCTGCAATTCGCGCTCCAATTTTTGCAAGACGGGTACCTCTTTCAAACAAGGAATACACCAGGAAGCCCATAAATCTATGTAGACATATTTTCCTCGGAAAGCGGAAAAGTCTACCACATTTCCCAATGTATCTTTCAACACTACATTTTCCGGGAATGGCTGTCCGGGAATGGTGGCTTTGCGCTTAACGAACTCTTCTACGTATTGCTTGTCGAGACCGTACTTTTCCGTAGCTGCTTGCAGACGTGCCAATCCGTTATCGTATCCTTGCTCGTAATTAAACCGAGTAACGTAGCGTTGAGCTATGTCGTTCTTAACTTTTTGTTTCAGTTCTTTATTTGTATAATGTGTGTCCAAATAGATGAGCGCGCTATCCAAATTATTCGGATTGGGAAGCGAAGCGAAAACAATGCCGGGAGTATTGGCAAACAAGGCTGCCAACGGAGAATCAAGCACCTGATGGGGAGCCGGCAACAGGTCTTCGCGAGTGAATGCCAATTCTTCCGGTTTTATCCTCAGGATACGCGGCAAGGATGAATAGCTGTCGAAAGCACTGATGTAAGCCCATATCGAAAGATATTCTCTCACCGAAGGGGAGCAGCGATATACTTTCTCGATAGAGTCTGCCTTGGTGAGAAAAGCGGCAAGCATCTGTTTCAATATTTCAGGGTTCTTTTCGGAAAGGTTCCACAAAGCGCGGTTGTTTTCAGAACAGAAACGACTGTATACGGCAAGTGCATTGTTGTCTTCACTTCCTGTAAAAGAGAATCCTCCCTCCGGATGAAAGGTTAGTACGGACGGTGTCACTTCTTCTTTAGGAAGATATAGGGGAAGGATAATCTGGGAATATCCTTTCGTAGACACCAAATTATAAAATCCGCTCGGATGGGTGGCAAGCTCAGCTTTCAACAATCCGTTTTGAGGCGTTAAAGAAGACATACCCTCTTGATTTCCCATCGGTGAAACAAGGAAACGGCGAGCTATTGTATCGTTCGATTGAAGACTGAACACAAAAGAATCTTGCGCAACAGCCAAAATGGTTGTCAGGTAAAATAGGGAAATGGAAATGATTCTCTTTGTCATGCAAATTCGTCTTTTGTTTATGATTTACGAGATTTCGTTCATTAAATTCTACGGTCCTTATTGTATTTATTCTTGCAAAAGAATCTGTTTTACAGGAATTATGCAATAAGTATCGCCTAAAAAACACTTTTTTTTAAGAACTTTTAGGTAATCTATAGAGAATAAGGCAATTGTAAAAGAGGAATAGTCCCTATTCGCAAAGCGTATTCTCTTTTCCTCAAATAACAAAACGCTACAATCCGGCATAAACAGCCGGAAAGAAGATGGCAGATATTGTAAATTGATTTTTATAATACAGAAACAACAAGCCACATTTTAGGCCGAGGGGAGACAAGCTTCTGAATCAGCCAAAAACGACAAGAAAGCGTAGGGAAAAAATCAAAGAGAAGGTAGCTCATAAAAAAGTGCGGCTTGCTCTTGAAAATCTGCTGCACGGCGGAGACTTTTTTGCTGCGCAGCAGACGGGAATCTGCTGCACGGCGGACAGAAGTCTGCTGCACGGCAGATTTTCAAGAGCAAGCCGTAGATTAAAAAGAGGATAACCAAAGAGCAAAATCAACCGTTTGCAACAATCAGAACATGTTGCTTACTCTTTCTACTCCGGCAACGAGAGTATCTATCTCTTCGCGTGTATTGTATAGTCCGAACGATGCACGGACAGTTCCTTCAATGCCTAAGCGGTGCATTAACGGTTGGGCACAATGATGGCCGGTACGAACAGCAATTCCAAGACGGTCGAGCAGGGTTCCCATGTCGAAAGGATGAATGTTTCCGACCAAAAAAGAGACGACACTGCTTTTCTGTTCAGCCTCTCCTATAAGTCGCATGCCGGGGATTTCCCGAAGACGCTGCATCGCATACTGTGTAAGTTCGTGTTCATGGGCTGCAATATGATTCATGCCAAGTCCTGTTACATAGTCAAGAGCACGAGCCAAAGCTGTAGTAGCAATGTAGTCGGGTGTTCCGGCTTCGAATTTAAAAGGAAGTTCGTTGAAGGTTGTCTTTTCGAAAGTAACGGTCTGAATCATCTCTCCTCCTCCTTGATAGGGCGGCAGGAGGTCAAGCCATTCCTCTTTGCCATAGAGAACACCAATGCCGGTTGGCCCATACACCTTGTGTCCACTGAAAGCATAAAAGTCTGCATCCAAATCCTGTACATCTACAGCAATGTGGGGAACCGCTTGTGCCCCATCTATCAAAACAGGAACACCGTGTGCATGAGCCTTTTCAATCATCTCTTTGACCGGATTGACCGTTCCCAAAACATTGCTGACGTGGGTTACGCTGACCAATTTGGTCCGTTTGCTGAAGAGACGTTCGTATTCATCCATCAGTAATTCGCCCCGGTCGTTCATCGGAATGACTTTGATGGCGATTCCTTTGCGCGCAGCCAACAATTGCCAAGGGACAATGTTGCTGTGATGCTCCATCGTAGAGATAATGACTTCATCACCCTCGCTCATAAATTCTTCTCCAAAGCAAAATGCCAATAAGTTGATACTCTCGGTCGTACCTCGGGTAAAGACAATTTCGTTGGTCGTACGGGCATTGATAAAATTGCGCACGGTTTCCCGACCGGCTTCGTGCAATTCGGTAGCCTGTTGCGAAAGGAAGTGCACACCCCGATGTACATTTGCATTGACACTGTAGTATTCTTCCACCATTGCGTCCACGACACTACGAGGTTTCTGCGTGGTAGCTCCGTTATCAAGGTAAATCAACGGTTTCCCATACACTTTGCGCTCCAAAATAGGAAAGTCGGCTCTAACTTTGCTGATATCGTACATGATTATAAAACTTATCTTTTTTGAACTGCAAAGGTACAGCTTTATCACGAAACTTTGGAGAAAAACAGAAAGATTCTCCCATCTATCATTCGGAAGATAAACGGCTTTATTGCAATTATAAGACACATTCTCCCCTATTCCAGGCTCATTTTCGTTTCTTTGTTGTATCTTTTCTCCAATATTAAAAATACCAAACAATGAAGAGAACATTAAAAATCGGCCTTGTACAACAAGCAAACAGTACGGATTTACGTTACAATCTGCAAAGACTCAATGAGAATATCGCTTCCTTGGCTGCACACGGAGCAGAACTGATTGTATTACAAGAATTACACAATACCCTCTATTTCTGTCAGACAGAAGATACTTCGCTCTTCGATTTGGCAGAACCGATACCCGGACCTTCAACCGGCTTTTACAGCGAAATAACAGCAATGCACCAAGTGGTGTTAGTAACCTCGTTGTTCGAAAAAAGAGCTCCCGGACTTTATCATAATACGGCTGTTGTCTTTGAAAAAGATGGTAGCATTGCCGGAAAGTACCGCAAAATGCACATACCGGACGATCCGGCCTATTATGAAAAGTTCTATTTTACTCCCGGAGATTTGGGATTCAAACCCATTGAAACTTCGGTCGGGAAATTAGGCGTACAGGTATGCTGGGACCAATGGTATCCGGAAGGAGCACGACTCATGGCGTTGCAAGGAGCCGAATTACTAATCTACCCGACAGCCATAGGTTGGGAAAGTAGCGATACAGACGAAGAAAAAGTACGCCAATTGGGTGCTTGGATAACAGTACAACGCGGACATGCCGTAGCAAACGGACTTCCGGTCATTGCCGTAAACCGTGTCGGGCATGAACCGGACCCATCCGGACAAACCAACGGCATTCAGTTTTGGGGAAACAGCTTTGTAGCAGGTCCACAAGGGGAAATTTTAGCGCAGGCTTCCAATCATAGCGAAGAGAACCTATTGGTTGAGGTAGACATGAGCCGATCTGAAAACGTCAGACGATGGTGGCCTTTCCTTCGCGACCGCCGAATAGACCAATTCGCCCCATTAACACAACGGTTCATCGATTAAACAAATACGGATCTTTGCTGAACATTCTTCTTAATTCGTTGTTTTGAATGTATCATATAATAACCTAAACGCAACGGATTATGAAGAATGTTTTTTTTATCGCAACACTGCTTTGTCTGCTTGGCAGTGAAATGGTTTCAGCTCAATCAACTCGCAAAGAACGCGAACAGGCCTGGCGGGAAGCACGCGCCAAAAGGCGGGCAGAAGCAAAAGCACTCGAAAGTATTCAGGACTCCATAGCTTTCATCAAAGCAGTCAAAGCCATCGAAGAGGGAAATTGGGTCCTGGAAGCTGACAACATGACTTTCCGCAACGGACTTACCCGATTCGTCTCCAACAACACCAACTACGTAGCTGTACACAATGGGGAAGGTACTGTACAGACTGCTTTCAATAATTTTGTCTACAGCCCGAACGGACTGGGTGGAATAACGGTAGAAGGCAGTACTTCGGCCGGGAAAATAGGACGTGACAAGGAGGGAAACGTCTATTACAATTTTTCCATCAGCGGAGCAGGTATCTCGGCCACACTAAACCTTAGCCTGACCGGAGGAACCAACGAGGCCAGCATATACATCTGTCCGAATTTCAACGGAAACACCTTAACCATGAATGGCTACCTCTACCCATACGAAGAGGCCACCATCTTTGAAGGAACTACCAGTTGGTGAAACGGAGCAACCCGACTATAAAATAAACGACTTATGCAGGCCGAATTCGGCCTGCATAAGTCGTTTATAAAAATGGTGTCCTCTTTATTGGCTTACCACACTTGTACGCGCTCTGCTTTCGGGATGAACATAGAATCTTTTTCTGTTATTCCAAAAGCTTCATACCATGCATCTACATGAGGCAAAGCGCCATTCACACGCCATTCTCCCAAGGAATGTGGATCGCTCTTTGTGCGGCGGCGCATTTCAGCTTCACGAATGTTTCCGGCCCACAAATTAGCATAAGCAATAAAGAAACGTTGTTCCGGAGTGAAGCCATCTTTTTCCCCTAACGGAGCATTGGCCGTTGCATTCTTCAAAGCTTGGAAAGCAACCTTCAATCCACCATGATCTGCAAGGTTTTCACCCAACGTAAGTTTTCCATTACCCATTAATCCCGGTAGCACTTCGATGTTTGAGAAGAACTCGTCCATAACTTTGGCACGTTCTTCAAAACGTTTTCCATCTTCTTCGGTCCACCAATCACGTAAATTTCCATCTTTATCGAAACGGCGACCTGAATCATCAAATCCATGCGTCATCTCATGACCGATAACCACTCCGATTGCACCATAATTAAATGCATCATCGGCATTCATGTCAAAGAAAGGAGGTTGCAAAATAGCTGCAGGGAAACAGATTTCGTTGGTAGTTGGATTATAATAAGCATTCACCGTTTGAGGAGTCATGAACCATTCGTCTCTATCTACCGGTTTGTTGTAGTTGCGAGCTACCATATCTCTATATTCCCATTCCGAAATGCGGCGTATGTTAGCGAGATAAGAATCATCCTTTATTTCCAAAGCAGAATAGTCTTTCCACTTGTCGGGATAACCGACTTTCACATAGAAAGCATTCAATTTTTCTATAGCCGCAGCTTTCGTACTGTCGCTCATCCAATCTTGTGCCAGAATGCGTTCACCCAATGCGACTTGCAGATTCTTCACCAGGTTCACCATACGTTCTTTTGCTTGCGGAGAGAAATATTTTTCTACGTACATTTCTCCAACAGCATCTCCCAATGAATTATTAACCATACCGATAGCACGCTTCCAACGCGGACGCATCTCTTTTTGACCAGAAAGTTCTTTACCGAAGAAGTCAAAGCGAGCTTCGCGCATCTCATCACTCAAATAATTGGCAGCAGAAGCTATCACTTTCCACTCCAACAGGGCTTTTATCTTATCTACCGATTCTGTTGAAAGAATTTTGCCGACTTCTTTTATCGGGTTGGGTTGATCCACACTCAATACCTTAACATCGGTAATACCAAACGTTGCAAAAAAGCTATCCCAATCTATGCCCGGATAATCCTTCTTCAAATCGGCATAAGTAATCTTATTGTAATTGGCTTCCGGATCGCGACATTCTGTAGCACTCTTAAATGTAGCAGCCAAACGGGTTTCCAATTCAAGTACAGCCTCAGTTTTCCGAAGTGCATCTGCCTCAACATTGCCTACTCGCTTGAACATATCCATTACATGATTTTTGAACTTATTGCGAATATCAAGCGTATTGGAATCAGTATCTAAATAATACTCTTTTTCACCCAAAGAGAGTCCGCCTTGACCAATACTGATGATATTATTCTTGCTATCTTTAGCATCTGCGCCAACATAGAATCCAAACAAACGTCCCATGCCTTTTATGTGCATTTCATTTAATATCGGCTGTATTTCACTATTGTTTTTAATAGCTGCGATTCGGTCTAAATCGGCACGAATAGGCTTAATACCATCGTTGTTTTGCTTGGTGCTGTCCATCACGACATTGTAGAGGGTAGCTATCTTTTGTCCGATACTTCCCTCCTCCTGTTTACCGGCCGCCAATTCATTAATCAAAGTCTTCACTTGCTCGGTGCTTAACTCATCCAAAGCCTCGAAACTTCCATAGCGAGCATACTCATCACGCAAAGGATTCGCATCCATCCAACCGCCACATGCATAACGATAAAAATCTGTACCGGGGACAGCAGTCGTGTCCATGTTAGCCACATCAATACCTGACGTCATTCCTTTTTCTCCTTTTTGAATACAGCCTGCCAACAACAAACTTGCTGCAGCAACGGCCCACACTTTTTTTTTCATTTTTCTCTCTGTGATTAAATTCTTTTTCGTATTTGGCCGCGAAGATAGTTCTTTTTCTTGGATAAATAATAATCCATTCCACCTTAGTTAATATAATATAACAAGAGAAGACTATACATTATAAAAATATCCGCCCCTAATATTTCTATTAAAAGCGGATTCTGTAAAAGTTGGGGTATATGGATTCGAACCATAAATGACAGGACCAGAATCTGTAGTGTTACCATTACACCATACCCCACTATTTTGCTTTTTTTGCGCTGCAAAGGTACAATATTCTCGTGAACTACACAAACTTTTTATCAATTTTATTGTCCTTTATCAAGCTACGTATCTTTATCTATAAACCTTTTGCTTTAGCCTCATCCCACAATGTGTCCAATTCTGATAATGTTTTCTCTTTCATTTTACACCCTTGTTGAACACAAGATTCCTCTACATAATTGAAACGGCGAATGAACTTTTGATTCGTCCGCTCCAACGCATTATCAGGATTTATATTATATAAACGGGCTACATTCACTAAACTGAACAATATATCACCAAACTCATCCTCTGCCTTATCAGCATCCATGTGTTCTATTTCCGTTTGAAATTCATCAAGTTCCTCTTTCACTTTTTCCCATACCTGCTCACGCTGCTCCCAATCAAAACCTACATTAGCAGCCTTATCTTGTATACGATAAGCTTTAATCAGAGACGGAAGAGCCTCCGGAACTCCACTCAACACCCGCTTGTTACCATCTTTTTCTTTCAATTTTATCTGCTCCCAATTTTGTGATACTTCATTGGCTGTTTCAGCTTTTACCTCTCCGAATACATGAGGATGGCGAAATACTAATTTATCACTTAAAGAATTGCAAACATCAGCAATGTCGAAATCACCTGTTTCCGAGGCTATCTTAGCATAAAAAGCAACGTGCAACAATACATCACCCAACTCTTTACGTATATTTTTCGTGTCTTTCTTCAACAACGCATCACACAATTCATAGACTTCTTCTATCGTATTTGGACGAAGACTCTCATTAGTTTGTTTACGATCCCAAGGGCATTTCAAGCGCAATTCATCCAATATATCCAAGAAACGTCCAAAAGCTTCTATTTTCTCCTCTCTTGTATGCATAATTCTTTCTTTTAAATCTAGGATTGCAAATTTACATATAAAAACACAAAACAGACGGTTTTATTCTATTTTTTATGGAAGAGATTTCTCCGCCCGACCAAGATACATTCTTCCACCATTATTCAGAAATTAAATAAGTCTTAATTTCTTCATACGAAGCATCTTTCAGAATGATCCGTTTATGACCGTCTAGCAAATAAAGCGAAGGCATTGCCTTCAAATCATATAGAGCCTGCTCTTTTATCCGACCGTAATCGTAGCCTATTATCCAAGCCGAAGATATATCAGAAAGGTTGGCACGCCAAACACGTTCATCCCCCTCGGTATAAATGGCCAAAACAGTTATTCGTCCGGAAGCAACTTGCGATGACAACCAATCATCCTGCTTCATTATAGAAAGCATATCACAACATTGCTCACACTCCGGGTCATAAAATATAATCAACAGATGATTACCTTTGACCGACATATTTAACAATGTCTTTTGTCTGTTATCCGAAGTGATAAAACGGAAATTCGTTGCAATATATCCCGGATTATTCCGTTCAACCAACTTTAAAAAGAATTCACACCTACGCCGCTCGGCTATATCAAGTGTTTCACAAGCCAAAAGTTCACGTAAATAATGGGCATAAAGCGGCTCATTGTGTATCGGTGAATTTACATCATAAAGATACTTCGAGGTTAAATCCATAAAATATTTACGAGCAAAAGAAGATTGAGACATTTGAAGAGTATATTGATGAAGAGCCTCTTTTTTTAAATCCTCAGACGTGCTATCGTCCAAGAGGAGAGCTAAGAAATTTACCAATCCTTGCTCCGATATAGCCTTATCTTCTATCAATTTCTCATTCATAAAATCAAAACGACTCCAATAATGGCGCAAAAGAAAATCTTTTCTTGCATCCGGAGTCTGTAAAGCTACGGGTATTTCAGGAAAAGGGAAAGAAGGTTCACTTATCGGCATTTGAAGCAAAGCAGAAATAGGAAAAAACGCTCCGTAATTTTTTATCGAAAAAAACACCAAAAAGGATATTAAAGCTATACTCCTAAACAATTTATTCATTTTTCTAATTATTAAATCGCAATGCAAAGATAAGCACTTTTCTTTAACTGAAAGACTTCTTAATTCGTAATCCGCCAAATTCAACACAAAAATAACGAGGATTCACCCGACATCCGTCTTCCGTAAATCCTCGTATTCTTTCTCATTTTTATTCAAAGGTACTCTCCGAAAAACTTTCTCGTCTTCAAAAATAAAAGTAAGATTAAACCAAATGAGCAATCAATTCTTCCGGATCTCCTGACAAAAGGTCTATTACCGGAATCTCTATCATGGTATAACAACCGGGTTGTTGCTTCATACTTGCACGAGCTACGTTTACCAATACCTGAGCGGTAAGAGCCGGATTATTTATTCGCATATCAAATTCAAACATCTGGTTTTGAGTCTTTCCACTTACTCCTTTACGAACGAGATTTACCCCATGTCCCATATCCTTCAATTCATCCACACAATCCACCTGCTTTACATGCGTTTCATCATTTATAAAATAAGGATCACTCTTTATAGCTTTTGCTATTTGTTCAAAATCATAACCCTCTTCCACTTCAACATAAACCATACGGCGGTGGATTCCCGTTCCAACAGGTATCGTCATAGAAAGTGCATCTTTTACCCCTTCTATAGCTTTGCAACAAACGCTATGTCCCATAGACATTCCCGGACCGAAATTGGTATACGTCACACCTTTAGGAGCTAAACTCTGCATCAATGTACGAACAACCGAGTCGCTTCCCGGGTCCCAACCTGCAGAAATAATAGATACAGTACCGTGTTGCTTAGCCACTTCACTCAATGAGCGGCGCAAATCAACTATACCGGTATGAATATCAAAACTATCAACCGTATTGATTCCCATTGCCAAGATCTCTTTTGCATAAACTTCAACACTGCGAGTAGGAGTTGCCAAGATTGCAACATCAACATTCTGTAGTTCACCAATATGTTTTACCACCGGATAAGACGCTAACTCTGCCGGTTTATTTTCTGTATTTCGGCGTACGATTCCTGCTACTTCAAAATCTGGCGCTGCCTCTAGAGCTTCCAATGCAAATCGACCAATGTTTCCATAGCCAACTATTGCTGCACGTATTTTTTTCATCTTGTTTTTAATTGTTTAGTTACACATTTCCATAAATGCGGCGCAAAAATAAACAAAAAGTTTTAGATATCGATAAAGCAAGAGCATTTTTACCAATATCACTTTGCAATTTAACCCTATTTATACAATAAAAAATATAGTTTGTCGTTTCATATTTAAATATAGAAGCTGCAACGCAGCATTTAATTTTTTAGAGGAGCGAGAAATAAATACAATGATTGAATATATTAAGGGAGAAATTACAGAAATAACTCCGGCAACAGCTACCATCGAATGCAACGGTATCGGGTATCTATTAAACATATCCTTGAACACCTATTCAGCCATTCAAGGGGAAAAAAGTATAACACTTTTTGTCTATGAATCCATTCGGGAAGATGCTTGGGTTTTATTTGGCTTCGCCACTAAAACAGAGCGTGAACTGTTTATGCAACTAATTAGCGTAAGTGGTATTGGAGGGAATACGGCTCGTATGATATTATCGGCTCTCAGTCCGACAGAGCTTTGTGAAGTAATCAGCACTGGCAACGAGAAATTATTGAAAAGCGTCAAAGGAATCGGTTTAAAGACTGCTCAACGCATCATTGTTGACCTCAAAGATAAAATCGGTAATATTTCAGGTATTGCTCCCAATACAGAATCATCTTCTATGCCCCCTCAAGCAAACGCTATTTCAGAGGAAGCGGTTTCGGCTTTGACAATGCTAGGATTCGCCACAGCTGCATCCCAAAAAGTCGTTGTCGGAATCTTAAAAGAGATGCCCAATGCACCGGTAGAGCAAGTCATTAAAATCGCTCTAAAGCGCTTGTAATATAATTCCTTACTCTTATTTTCTCTAAAGAGCAGATAATAAACAGATGAAGCGAACAACCAAACATTTCCTTTATGCCATACTGACCTTTGCCAGCATAAACGCAATTGCTAGCATTGGGAGTTCGCATACCTATGTATCCGCTCCATCTGAATTTACACAAAGCGATGTAATTGATACAATAGCAAAGCCCCGATATTCCGTTAAAAAAACGACTCCGACTCATACAAAAGATTTAAAATCGGGCACTGTAGATTTACGCGACCCCGAGAATATGAAACAAGAGGTTGAATATGACGAAAAGACAGGCTATTATAAAATCGGCACGAAAATTAATGGGAATTATGTAGATGTTCCCATACTCATGACACCGGAAGAATATGCCGATTGGAGTATGAAAAAATCGTTGGACGCTTTCTATCGCGCTAAAAACACTGAAAACTTCGAACAGGCCGGCAAAGATAAGTTTGATTTTACCGACATGCATTTTGATTTAGGCCCCGCAGAAAAGATATTCGGTCCGGGTGGAGTACAAATCAAGACACAAGGAAGTGCAGAACTAAAGTTCGGGGCCAAATTCAAGAATACGGAAAATCCTAGTTTGCCCGAACGTTCACGCAAAACATTCGGCTTCGATTTCGATGAGAAAGTGAATCTGAACATAACCGGTAAGGTTGGCGACAAGATGAACATGAACATGAATTACAATACTGACGCGACCTTTGATTATGACACAAAAAAAATCAAATTAAGCTACGAAGGTAAAGAAGATGAAATCATCAAACTACTTGAAGCCGGAAATGTCAGTATGCCAACCAATTCATCCTTGATTCGCGGAGCCACATCTCTTTTCGGTGTACGAGCAGACCTACAGTTTGGAAAACTTAAATTACAAACTGTTGTTTCCCAAAAAGAATCTTCGTCCAAAACCGTTTCATCCAAAGGTGGAGCCCAACTGACCGAATTTGAATTAAGTGCTGCTAACTACGATGAGAATCGCCACTTTTTCCTTGCACATTATTTTCGTGACAACTACGACAAGAACATGGCGAATCTTCCCAATATAATGTCGGGCATTAGCATTACCCGAGTCGAGATTTGGGTTACAAACAAAAGTAGCAATTACGATAACCCACGCAACATAATCGCCTTTACCGACTTGGGAGAGTCGCGCAACATCAGCAATCCCCTATGGACAGGGAACGGCGGAAGTGGTAATCCATACAATAATGCCAATACTCTCTATCAAAGCATGGTCAACGAACATGCTATAGCCAGAGACATAACTCAAACAACTAACGAGCTGGATGGTATTAGCAATTTTACAGGAGGTATCGATTATGAGAAAATAGAAAACGCCCGACTTCTCACCTCTAGTGAATATACGCTGAATAGCGCTGTGGGATATGTCTCCTTGAATCAGACCTTACAGACCGATGACATTCTAGCCATAGCCTTTGAATATACATTAAACGGCATGCGCTATCAAGTTGGAGAGTTTGCATCCGATATTAGCGACACCAAACAAGCTCTTTTTGTAAAACTATTAAAGAATACGGCCAATTCTCCCCAAGTAGGAACTTGGGACTTGATGATGAAAAACGTCTATTCATTAGGAGCTACCAGCGTACAAAAAGATAAATTCCGTCTCGACATCAAATACCAAAGCGATACAGCCGGTGTTTACCTCAATTATATACCGGAACCGGGAATCAAAGAGACGACCTTGCTACGAGCAATGAATTTAGATCGGTTGGATAACAACAGTCAAAGTCGTCCCAATGGATTTTTTGATTTTGTAGAAGGATATACTGTTACCGCTCGCAATGGCCGAATCTATTTCCCGGTAGTTGAACCATTCGGAGAGCATCTGAGAAAATTCATCGGAAACGATGATTTGGCCGACAAGTACGTATTTGATGCGCTATATGATTCTACGAAGACCATTGCCAAACAAATAGCAGAAAAAGACAAATTCATTTTTACCGGAGAATACAAAGCAACTTCCGGTTCTGAAATTGATTTGGGAGCATGGAATATCCCGGAAGGTTCCGTTACTGTTACTGCCGGAGGTGTCACATTGGTAGAGAACACCGATTATACAGTTGATTACAGTTCCGGACGCGTCACCATTATCAATCAAAGCATCATTGATGCCGGTACCGCCGTTAATGTCAGCCTCGAAAGCAATACCAACTTCAGTTTACAACGAAAAACAATGTTGGGAATGAATTTCACTTACGATTTCAGTAAGGAATTCCAATTCGGTGGAACAATCATGCATTTGAGCGAAAAACCCACAACCAGCAAAGTCAGTATGGGAAGCGAACCATTGAAAAATACCATTTGGGGAGCCAACATTGCATGGAAAAAAGAGAGTCAATGGCTCACGAACATGATAGATAAACTCCCTTTCTTAGAAGCTACACAACCATCCACCATCAATTTAACGGCCGAATTTGCCCAACTCATAGCAGGAGAAGCCAGTGGAGTACAAGGAAATGCCTCTTATCTGGACGATTTCGAAAATACGGAAAACGGTATAGACATTCGTTCTCCGGAAAGTTGGATGCTTGCCAGTGCTCCGTCTGTCTTACCCAATGCCAATCTTAATAACGACATTCGTTACGGAATGGATCGAGCCTTATTAAGTTGGTATTATATCGACCCACTCTTCACTCGCCGTAGCTCTTCACTCACTCCATCACACATCAAAAGTGATTTGGAGCAACTATCCAATCATTATGTGCGCGAAGTGTACGAACGAGAACTTTATCCGAATAAAGAGGCCGAATACCAATCGTCTACAACCCTATCAATTCTAAACTTAGCATATTATCCCGAAGAACGTGGCCCTTACAACCTGGACACAGACTTAAATAGCGAAGGACGCCTGAACAACCCTGCCAAGCGATGGGGAGGAATGATGCGCAAATTGGAGTCTAGCGACTTTGAAACAGCCAACATCGAATATGTTGAATTTTGGATGCTTGACCCCTTCCTTTATGAGACGGGAAACGAGAAATTAGGAGGTGATTTCTACATTAACTTGGGTGAAGTTTCGGAAGATGTATTGAAAGATGGAAAGAAATTTTACGAAAACGGATTACCCATCAACAACGACCCGACTCGCTATGTCGAAACAGCTTGGGGACGTGTACCAACAGACCGAAGCATCGTATATGCTTTCGACAATTCCAGCGGAGCACGCGGTCAACAAGACGTGGGGCTCAACGGGCTAAGCAGTGCAGAGGAGGCCGAATTCCCCACTTATCGTGATTATTTGAGCAACATCCAAGCCAAAGTCACTCCCGAGGTATTTGCTAAATTCCAGGCAGACCCAGCCGGTGATGATTACCACTATGCGCGTGGTTCCGATTACGATCGCGAAGAGAAAAGCATTCTCGAACGTTACAAATACATCACACACACCGAAGGAAACTCCGTTGCCTCGGAAGATTCTCCCGAGAGCTACGATATCTCCTATAAGCGTACTCCCGATATTGAGGACATCAATCAAGATTATACGCTCAACGAATACGAAAAATACTACCAATACCACATCAGCATGCGTCCTGAAGACTTACAAGTGGGTCGCAATTACATTGTTGATAAACGCACATCCAGCGTAAAACTCCGCAATGGGAACACAGAAGAAGCTGTGTGGTATCAATTCCGTATTCCGGTAGATGATTACGAAAAAGCAGTAGGAGGAATCAACGGGTTCAACTCCATACGGTTCGTACGCATGTATCTCACAAACTTCGAACAACCCATCGTCATGCGCTTCGCAACGCTCGATTTGATTCGGTCGGAATGGAGAACATACGAGCAGGCCCTTTACAACAATGTCACAGCTCCAAGTGTTAGTGGTACGCTCACCATTTCGTCCGTCAACATCGAAGAAAACGGCGACCGTGAACCGGTTAACTATGTGCTTCCACCGGGTATCAGTCGTGTGCTCGACCCCTCACAGCCTCAACTCCGACAAGACAACGAACAGTCGCTCTGCATTAAGGTGAGCGATTTAGGCACAGGAGACGCACGCGCCATCTATAAAAACATCAACATAGACCTGCGCCAATACCAACAGTTGCAAATGTTTACCCATGCCAACGCATTTGTCAACGATGTAACCAATCTGGAGGAT
>JAFUNW010000319.1 GCA_017472905.1 Bacteroidaceae bacterium | reverse complement strand
TATGCGTTCAATTAAAGGACGACCTTGTTCAAACTCACCCAATGATGCTGCATGAAACCAAAGATAGCGACTACCCTTATCTATTTGTGTGCGAAGAGTTTCAAATGTTTGACTATGTCCTTGAATCATCAAACGCACTTTCTTATTCCAACATGCTACAATTTTTGCAGCAAATAAATACAAATAAATAGCTAAATTGTACATAGTATGGTTCTGTTTCTACATTCTGAGAATTCCACTCATTAACCAATAAACGCGTTTTTGCTTTCTTATGGAGTAAGATGGCTATTGATGAATTTATCCCAAAACCTCTATTGCTTTCCGCATACGTTTAAGGGTCTCTTCTTTTCCTAAGAATGCAGCCAATTCATACATATCGGGGCCTTGGCCTGTACCAACGAGACATACACGCCAAGGGTTCCAAGGCTTCTTTTCACCGACTTCAGCCCAAGTGTCTACGGCTTGTTTTAAAGAATCTACAGAAAAATCAGTCAAGGTTTCAAGCAGGTCGGCTAATTCTGCCATCTCGACAGATGTTCCCTCCTTCCAATTCTTGCGAATAAATTTGTCTCCTTCTTTATCATACGTTTGAGGAGCGAGGAAGAAGAAATCGCAAAGAGGCCACAAGTCACTGACGAAGCTGACGTTACGTTTCTTTTTGTTGCCTAGTTTGTCGGTGTACTCCACTACTTTCAGCTTCATCATGCCTACTACCTGTGCTTCGCGTTCGGGAGTTGATATGATATCGTTGGCGCGGAGAATCTTGTCAAATTCTGGAACCCATTCCATATTGTCTTTTTGCAAAAGATACTGATGGTTAAACCAAATGCCTTTTACATAATCGAATCGAGCACCGCTTTTTGAACATTTACTCAAGTCGAACAAACGAATCATTTCATTTATTGTCATAATCTCTTGATCGTTGCCTGGATTCCATCCTAACAATGCCAAGAAATTAATTACGGCTTCTGGCAAATAGCCGGTTTCACGATAACCGGAGGATATTTCACCACTTTTGGGGTCGCGCCATTCCAATGGGAATACAGGGAAGCCTAGTTTGTCTCCGTCACGTTTTGAGAGCTTTCCATTACCTTCCGGTTTAAGTAATAAGGGTAGGTGAGCAAATTGTGGCATTGTCTCTTCCCAACCGAAAGCACGATAAAGAAGGACATGAAGTGGGGCTGAAGGCAACCATTCTTCACCACGAATTACATGGGAGACTTCCATTAAATGGTCATCTACGATATTAGCCAAATGGTAAGTTGGTAATTCATCTGCCGATTTATAAAGAACTTTATCATCCAAAATAGAGGAATTGATAACAACATCACCTCGTATCAGGTCATTGACATGAACATCTTCGTTAGGCTCAATTTTGAATCTTACGACATATTGTTTGCCTTCAGCTAATAAAGCTTCTACCTCTTGAGTAGGAAGGGACAAAGAATTGCGCATTTCCATACGTGTAGAGGCGTCATATTGGAAATTTTGTATTTCAGCACGTTTGGTGTCTAACTCTTCCGGAGTGTCAAAAGCCATATATGCTTTTCCGGAATCAAGCAGTTCTTTTACATATTTCTTATATATATCGCGGCGTTCACTTTGACGATAGGGGCCATAATTCCCTCCGAAACTGACGCCTTCATCAAACTGAATCCCTAACCATTTGAACGATTCTAAAATATATTCTTCTGCGCCGGGAACAAAACGATTGGAATCCGTGTCCTCAATACGGAAAATCAATTCTCCACCATGTTGGCGTGCAAACAAATAGTTATATAATGCAGTACGTACCCCTCCGATATGTAATGCTCCTGTAGGACTTGGGGCAAAGCGTACTCTTACTTTTCTTTCTGACATAGCTAAATACGTATAAATTTTCGGCAAAAATAGCTCTTTTTTTCAAAAGAAGTGCAAAATTCGCTTCTTAAGTATCAGTTAACTATTTAAAAAGTCTGTTTTGGATTATTTTTTTTGTACTTTAGCCCCGTTGAAAGAAGTAAATCTCAAAAACATTGTTTTTATGATCAGATACAACAGCCCACATAGACAAACTCGCTTGGGGATGCTCTATAAGATAGGCATCACGTTGATAGCGATATCTTTAATAGTATATTTCTATCCGCGAGAGAGGACAGACAGTTATCAGTTTGAATTGGGCCAGCCTTGGAAATACGGGCAATTGATAGCCGAATTTGATTTCCCGATATACAAGGATGAAGCCGCCGTGAAGAAAGAGCAAGATAGTGTAATGCGGAATTACATGCCTTATTTTCGGAAAGAAAAAAGCATTTCCGAACAAAAACTGAATGGTCTGGAAACGTTCCTGGCGTCCGCAGAGACCGGACGTTCGGGTACATTGAAGATTGTATATGATCAATTAAAAAAAGTTTATGAGCAGGGTATCATCGGGCATGAACACTTGGCAAAGCTCAAATCGGACACGATAGATAACATCATGATCGTAGAAGATAATTCGGCCGTAGCCTATCGGGTAGAGAATTTCTATAGTGAAAAGGAAGCGTATGAGAAACTCTTGACTTCGGATACGACAAGATATGGGAAGCAAATCATGCAACAGTGTGATTTACACCAATACATAGCGCCTAATGTGATGTATGATCGAGAAAAGTCAGAATCAGCACGCGAAGAACTACTTAATTCCGTTTCCTGGAGTAGTGGAATGGTTGTAGATGGGACAAAAATCATTGATCGGGGGGAGATTATCGAGAGGAGAACCTACGACATATTGCATTCTCTTCTTAGGGAAATGGATGAAAGAAGGGAAACGAATACGCAGAAACAGCTGATTTTGGGAGGACAGATCTTGTTTGTAGGTATACTGATAGCTTGCTTCTTCTTTTATTTGGATTTGTTTAGACAAGACTATTACGATCGAAACCGCACAATTCTGTTATTAATGGCCATGATTGTTGGATTCCCAGTGTTGGCCTCGCTGATGGTTACACACAGTTTTTTCAATGTTTATATCATACCATTCACGATGGTGCCGATTATAGTCCGTATTTTTATGGATTCGCGGACTGCTTTTATTGTTCATTTCATAATTCTTTTGCTTTGTTCCATCGTTTTGCGATATCCTTATGAATTTATCTTGATACAGAGTGTAGGTGGACTGGTTGGTATATACAGTTTGCGCGAATTGTCGCAGCGTTCGCAGCTATTGCGAGCAGCTTTGTTGGTGACGTTGGTTGAAATGCTTTTCTATTTTGCATACGAAATGGTTCACACCAATGACTTGGCAAAGTTGGACACCGGTATGTACATTTCTTTAGCGGTAAACGGCCTGTTGCTATTGTTTACCTATCCGTTGCTGTTTATGTTGGAGAAGGCTTTCGGATTTACCAGCAACGTTACTTTGGTAGAATTGTCTAATATAAACACAAGTCTGCTGAGACGCATGTCGGAGGTCGCTCCAGGAACGTTTCAACATTCGTTGCAAGTATCCAACATAGCAGCAGAAGCAGCACGGAAAATCGGAGCCAATAGTCAATTGGTACGTACCGGAGCGCTTTATCATGACATAGGAAAGATAGAGAATCCTGTTTTCTTCACAGAAAATCAGTCGGGAATAAATCCGCACAACAATCTGTCATGCATGGAGAGTGCGCAAATCATCATCAATCATGTAACAGATGGATTGCGTTTGGCTGATAAATACAATTTGCCCAAGGTTATCCGAAACTTCATTGCTACGCATCATGGAAAGGGGATGACGAAATACTTCTATATCTCATACCGAAACGAACATCCGGACGAGGAAATAGACAAGGCTCTGTTTACTTATCCCGGTCCGAATCCTTCTACTCGGGAGGAAGCGATATTGATGATGACTGATGCAGTGGAGGCAGCTTCCAGAAGTTTAAAAGAATATACGGAGGAGAGTATCGGTGAATTAGTGGATCATATTGTAGATGCACAAGTAGCGGATGGCGCATTCCGAGAGTGTGACATTACTTTCAAGGATGTTGAAATAATAAAAAGCGTATTTAAAGAGAAGCTTAAAACGGTATATCATACTAGAATCAGCTATCCGGAACTTAAGAAATGAGTCTGTTTGTTGACGTCATATTACCCTTGCCACTATCCAATCGTTATACATATATATTGCCGGACGATTTGGCAGAACAAGTGAAAATGGGAATCAGGGTTATTGTACCTTTTGGGCCAAAGAAGTACTATACTGCAATTGTGACAGAAGTACACGATCGGGCTCCTGAGGGATATAAACTGAAAAGTGTAGTGGAAATATTAGATCGGGCTCCTATCATATTTCCTGGACAATTGCGCTTTTGGGAGTGGATAGCTTCTTATTATCTTTGTACGATCGGCGATGTTTACAAAGCGGCTTTACCTTCCGGATTGAAGTTAGAGAGTGAAACGCTCGTAATATACAATCCGGATTTTGATGTGTCCGTCTCTTTGAATGCCGGTGAGCAAACGATATTGGAATCGTTGGCTAATGGTAAAGAGCGGAATCTGGCAACTTTACAGAAGGAATGTCATGTTAAGAACATTCTCCCATATATCAAGACTCTGTTGGAGAAAGAAGCCATATTCATAAAAGAAGAGGTAAGACGAAGCTATAAGCCTAAAATGGAAACACGGGTAAGGCTGTGTAACCCAAACGTAGAATGTATCCAAACGTTGTTGGAGTCATTAAAGCGCGCTCCCAAACAGCAGGCTGTATTAAGAACCTATATAGAGTTGGCCTGTCTGGAGTCTGGTGAAGAACTCGAAGAAGTCTGTCGAAAAGATTTGTTGGAAAAGAGTGGAGCTTCTTCTTCCATATTGAATGAATTGATAGAGAAAGGAATTTTTGAGCTGTATCAATTTGAAATCGGACATTTAAAAGAAGAGAATCAGCGGACCGACTTTCAATTGGTTCATCCGTTGAATGATTACCAGCAGAAGGCATTTGCAGAGATCAATCACCTCTTTTCAGAAAAAAACATCTGCTTGTTGCACGGAGTTACTGCCAGTGGAAAAACAGAAATCTATATTCATCTGATTAAACAAACGCTTCAAGCAGGCAGGCAGGTGCTATATTTGTTACCAGAAATTGCCCTTACAACTCAAATAACTCAGCGATTAAAGCGAGTGTTTGGTGATCAATTGGGTATTTACCATTCTAAATTTTCAGACATGGAGCGGGTTGAAATCTGGCAAAAGCAACTCTCTGAAAAAGAATATCGTATCATACTTGGAGTACGTTCTTCTGTATTTTTGCCTTTTCGCAATCTGGGATTGGTAATCGTAGATGAGGAACATGAAAATACGTATAAACAGCAAGACCCGGCTCCTCGATATCATGCTCGTAATGCCGCTATCATGTTGGCTTCCATGCATCGGGCTAAAACAATATTAGGAACAGCTACTCCGAGTATAGAGAGTTATTTCAATACCCAAATCGGGAAATATGGATTGGTTAGCTTGTCTCAACGACATCATGCAGTAGAATTGCCTCAAATCATGGTGGTTGATATTGCGGAACTGATACATAAGCGCCGCATGAAAGGGGCTTTCTCACCACTGCTTCTAGAAAAGATGCGGCAAGCCTTGGAACAAAAAGAGCAAGTTATACTCTTTCAAAATCGAAGGGGATTTGCTCCTATGATAGAATGCCATACCTGCGGCTGGGTTCCTAAATGCAAAAACTGTGATGTTAGTCTCACTTATCACAAAGGATTAAAACAATTGACTTGCCATTATTGTGGATATACCTATAGTGTACCGCAGGTATGTCCGGCTTGCAATGGAAATGATTTAAGGAACAGAGGATTTGGAACTGAACGTATTGAAGATGAGATTCGGGAGATTTTTCCTGAAGCACGCATTGCCCGAATGGACTTGGATACGACCCGAACTCGTAGTGCACACGAACAGATTATCGCTGATTTTCAACAAAAAAGGACCGACATTCTCATAGGAACGCAGATGGTTTCTAAAGGGTTGGATTTCGAACATGTCAGTGTCGTTGGTATTCTCAATGCCGATTCCATGATGAACTTTCCGGATTTTCGTTCACATGAAAGAGCCTTCCAACTGATGGTTCAAGTATCCGGACGTGCGGGAAGAAAAAAGAAACAAGGAACGGTTGTTTTACAAACGAAAAGCAAAGATTCTCCTTTGATAGAGCAAATAGTGAAAGCGGATTATCCGACTCTTTATGAAAATCAGATGGCAGAGCGCTTGCTTTTCAAGTATCCTCCTTTCCATCGTTTGGTTTACATTTATCTCAAGCACAAACATGCCGAGCTTGTTGATGCCGCTTCTCGTGAAATGGCTATCCACTTGCGTAGGATTTTCGGTTCTCGCATTTTGGGACCGGATGCACCACCTATTGCTCGCATTCAAACTCTTTATATTCGGAAAATCATCTTGAAAATCGAAACATCCGTTTCGTTGTCTAAGGTGTACGAGCAGCTACAATATATCCACAGATCGATACAGGAAGATGAACGCTTTCGTTATGTCACGATCTATTTCGATGTTGACCCTTACTAACGGTCAGATTCCTCTTTGAACTTCTTCTATTTTTCTGCGGAGCGTCCGCTCTTTTTTTTGCCGTGCAGCAGAGTTCGGTTTGCCGTGCAGCAAATTCTCATCTGTTGCGCAGCAGAAAATGCTCCGCAAGGCAACAGATTTTCGGGAGCGACTCTCGAATTTCAGAATGCTCTCGGCAATGTGTTATTTTCAAATAATATCTCTATAGCAGAAACGGTCTGTTTTGCAAATTGCATGGTTAATCGACAGCATGCAGGTGGAGACAACCATTCTTGGGAAAGATAAAGACTTGGTCGAGTATTACTCCCTCATCAAGAGCTGTGATTGTCAGACGATTTGTTGAATCTTTCTTTAATGGGAGCCGTATGGAACGGACTGCGCGATTCCATAGAATATTCTCTTTCCACTCTTCGCTGCGTCCTTTGGTTTCATACGAAAGAACTTTGGGACTTTCGTTATCCCAAGTGACAGCAACACGAAGTCGGGCTGCATCGGCTACCGGATGTCGGGGAACGAATGTCAATATCACGTCAATTGAGTCCCCCTCCAATGCCTTACTTTCAAAAGAAACAGAACTACCTTGGGTTATTTGGGCCGCTTGCTCTTCATAACCTAACCCTTCGCATGGTAGTGCCTTTCCTGATGAACATTCCGTAGCATTCCACTTTGCCAATGGGCGTGATTGCGAAAGCAACGGTGTCAAAACGGTGTCGCGTGCTACCTGATTGAATACCGGCAAGCGGCGTGGTCGAAAGTCCATCATCGCCTTCCATTTTCCTTGTTTCCCGATACCATTACTATAAGTTTCTGTTAAAGATGCAATGCTGTCGTATGCCCTATCGCTCCACTCCCAATCAGCTTTGTCGTGACGGGCCAGTTGCGCATATAGCAACTTGTTGTTCATTTGGGCGGCTCCTTGAACCGGATATTTTACCAATTGAAAGAAAGTTTCCTGTTTGGATTGAGGCAGACGGGAAAAAATAGTTTCTACTTGATTGGATAAATTGTTCCACTCAGCCAATCGTTTACGGAGATACTTTTCGCTCCAAGGTAAATCCTTGACTTTTTTCCAAGCCGGATCGCGTTCTTCGGTTCGGGTATTACCCAAGAATTCCGGTCGGCGGATATAGTTAAGTCGATAATAAGCTTGCATTATTTCAGCTAAACTGTCGCCAACTTCTTTCCCGAATTCCCGAATCCAGAAGTTACGATTGTGCGCTTTTACTCCCATCTGCTTGACTTCGTCCAGATTCCACGCCATGTCCATTAACAGCTCCAACAGATATTCTCCCGGTTTGATGTCGCCGACATTGATTATCCACATCTTTTGAATGCCACGCTCATAAGCTTCGTTCATCTGTTGGAATGCTAAAGCCGGATGCAAGGTATTCAGCCAAAGGTAATCGTGTGGGCGTCCCCAATAGGAAATATGATAATAGACTCCGTTCCCTCCTTTGCGTGCTCGCTCTTTCTCGGTAGGGAAGTGGCGTATGTATCCGTAGTTGTCGTCACACCACATCAGGGTAACCTCCTCCGGCACCTCCAAACCGGTATTGTAGATGTCCAATACCTCTTTATAAGGAATAAAAGCTTGTGGGATGGAACTGACATCCTCAGAGACATAGTCCGAAAGCAATTTTCTTTGGTCGGCTATCACTTTAGTGAGCACACTCTTTTGTTCGGCAAGTGTTTTGGCTCCCTGCATTTTCCCATCGTGCACACCGCGCATGCCCAAAGTGTAGATATTGTCTTGTCCGGCCACTTCTTTTATTCGTTTCTCCCAGAATTTGAATACTTCCGTCCGGTTGTTTACATAGTCGTAATCACCTTTTCCTCTTCGGCTCCACTCTCCAGCAGCATTGCAGACCATAGGTTCGCAATGCGAACTTCCAATGAATATACCATAGTTGGCAGCGGCTTCTCGATTTCCCTCTGTCATAAAGAATGGCAACGTACATTCATGCATAGCCGGCCATAATGTATTGGCGCGTAGGCGCAACATCAGTTCAAATATACGTCCATAGGTTTTTGGACCGATATGTTTTTTATTCTTGTTCGGTTCATAGGTCTGATTGCTCCAGGGAAGTAATCCCCAATCTTCATCATTCAAAAATATACCTCTATATTCAACGGTAGGTGACTGTATATTTACATATTCGGCTGGTAAGGAAAAGGTCTCTCGTTGATTCGGAATTGCGTCAGCCCACCATTCCCAAGGTGAAACGCCCAATAAACGCGATAATTCCAATATGCCGTAAGCTGTTCCTCGCTTATCTGTTCCCGCAATCAACAAACTCCCGTCTGCCTGTACTTTCAGCATAAAAGCCTCCTTCTTTCCTTGCAGCTTGCCTACATCTTTCACCTCCTCGGTCGGATTGTTCTTCAAGGTCATTACCCATATGCATCGTTGCTGTTCCGTTTCTCCCGGCTTCTTATTGGGAGAAAGGTTGGCTTTCTCCTTCCGTACTTCCACTTTGGTCTGCAATACCGATTCCATGTCGCGTTGAAGCATTTCTATGGCTCGGAACACAACGTTCTCTTCTTGTTCACTCACCCAAAGGGTCACTTTCTCGCCTTGTCTCAGAGTGAAAGGGGGCTCATTTCTTGCCTCGGTTCGTCCGACAAAGAGAATAAACAAGCATAAAAGGCTTAATAAAGATTTCTTTTGCATAATCGTTTCCATTACATAAGGTCTAAATCC
>JAFUNW010000318.1 GCA_017472905.1 Bacteroidaceae bacterium | reverse complement strand
ATACCAGAGGAGACGGAGGTACGGGATGGAGCAAAGCCTGGAAAATAAACTTCTGGGCAAGAATGTTAGATGGAGACAGGGCCTATAAACTTTATCGGGAATTATTGAGCAAATCCACGCTCCCCAATCTTTTTGATACACATCCTCCCTTTCAAATAGATGGAAACTTCGGAAGCATTGCCGGAATCGGCGAGATGCTGATACAAAGCCAGTTCAACGAACTACATCTGTTACCGGCTTTACCTCAAGCATGGAATCAAGGAAAAGTCAACGGATTATGTGCACGAGGTGCCTTTGTTGTCGATATGCAATGGAAAGAGGGAAAACTGACAGAAGCAATCATCACGTCCAAAGCCGGTACACCTTGTACTTTGCGGACCCAAGTCCCCATCACAGTCAAAGGTGCACATGAAAAGTGCAAACGTTCCGGAGAATATTACTTAACCACTTTCCAAACCCAAAAAGGGGAAGAATACACAATCAAAGCCAAATAAGGTTTAAATACCTATAGTCTAGATGGACGGGAACGGTACAAAACTGATGATTTGTTCCGATAAACATATTTACCGAAAGATATACTCGCAAAAAAATGAAGCCGTTTTCGATGACCAACGAAGGTGGCTTCATTAATTTTCCCCTGTCTTTTCCTTGTCTTTTTCTGGTTTCAGTAGACGTTTTTCTGTTTCATTAGCTACATTATGAAAGCCTCCTGAAACTCTCACGAATACACAAATGATGATATCAATTATACCCCAGGAAATGAGACAAGCAATAAAGGATGGCTACATCAACAAATCGCCCGTATCAATTTCCTGTTTTTGTGATAAAGGTAAAGTAAACTCAAAAGTAGTTCCACACCCTAGTTGTGATGTAACCGAAATTTGGCCTCCTAAACGCTCTATAATACTTTTGCAGATTGAGAGTCCCAAGCCTGTTCCTTGAGCATAATTGTTTGCCTTTACAAAACGTTCAAAGATGTCTCCTATTTTTTCTTGCGGTATACCATCACCCGTATCACTTACATGAAAGAGGACTTTATTTCCTTTCCGTTCATATCCGAAACGAACAAATCCTTTCTTCGTAAACTTAAAAGCATTTCCTATCAAATTGGATACAACTTGCAACAAACGACCTTTATCTCCCTCTACTACAATGCTCCTATCCGGATTTTCATATACCAATTCCACTCCATCGGGAGTATGAAGCCGATGCATATTATAGAGCTTATCACAAAGTGAATGTAGATTTACCGGACGAATAATAAATTCAGAAATTCCGGATTCTATTTTTGACAAATCCAATATTTCATTTATCAATTTCAACAGATGTTCTGTATTGTCTTCCACTATACGATAATACATTCTGCGCTCTTCTGCATCCGAACATTCTGAAATGACTTGCGTAAATCCCATAATGGCGTTCAATGGAGTACGAATTTCATGACTCATATTCGCCAAAAATGCAGATTTCAATCGATCTGAATTTTCAGCTTTCTCTTTAGCCACCATCAATTCGCGTCTCAACAGTTCCATATCGGTAATATCCCACTCTACACTCAACAAGACCGGAGGAAAATCTTGTCCCTCAATCCGCATTTTGTATTTATCCAAAAACAGAGGATTTCCATCCCGGTCTTTCTGCTCTACGACCAGATGCAACTCTTTTCCACTTTCGGCCAATTCGATATCTTGTTTCCGTTTGCGAGTTGCAACATCGAAAGGATGAAAATCAAAATCATCTTTTCCTGTAACATCCTGCCAAGAAAAATCACGGTTATAGGATTCTCGATTACGATAAAGATATTTAAACCCATTCTGGATATCCTTGACGACAATACTTGCCGGAAGTATCTCCAAAATCTTGTTCAAAACTTGATTGTATTGCTTTACCTCACGCTCATTACGTAATCGCTGCGAGACATCACGTCCAAATGCCCATATCGTTTTTTCTCCATCTTCACCTAATACAGCAAATGCATTTCCCTCATAAGCCAACACATCCGGTATGGGATTATGAAGAATAAAATGAGTTTGACCACCATTCTGAAGTATGTCGGATTTCATTTTCTCCCAATGCTCTTTCGTTTGAGGAACAGGATAAACTTCTGTTATATTCATTTGAGTAATATCCTCTGATTCGCTTATCCGATGATTTTTCCGAAAACCTTTATTGGCAAAAACCAACGTTCCGTCTTCACGAGTAGCAAAAATATCCTCCATCGAATTATTGATGGCATGGGTCAACAGATTTATATTCTTTCGTTTCTGACGAAGTCTTGTCACATTTTGTATGTAACCATCCATCAGGAAAGAGCCATCTTCACGTTCTTCCCGACTCAATACCTTCAGATGGATGTAATAAATTTGGTCGTTATAACTGATTCGATAATCTAACTCCTTTTCCAAATTACCGGACCATCCCCCTTGAAAAAGGTTACGAATCATTTCGCGGTCATCCGGAAACACTTGCAATATATACGTATCCAAACCTATACTCTGCGGCGTTTCTGTACACATTATTCCCGTATATCCGGAATAAGAAAGCATATTACTTTCCGAATCATACTTCCAATAACCTATATTCGCCAACTTCTGAATCTCGCGAAATTGAAAATTACTCTTCTCTAAATTTCGCTCACGCAAACTTTGCAAAGTGACATCCTTGCATTGACATAAGACATAGCCCTCTTCAAACAAAAGCATGATGCAACGCAAATAATGTACTTGTTCTCCCAATATTAGCTCCACATTCTGAACCGAGTGCTCCCCCGTAGCCAACACCTTATGAAACTCAGGAAGCAGTTGCTGTGCCATTGAGGTTGGAATATGTTCAAACACATTCTTATCCAACAATTTATCTTCGTCGAACAACGGTAAAGAGGCATTATGCACAACTACATCATGACAGATTCCGTCTTTATCTACTAAAATCAACACGTCAGAGGTCAATTTCAATAACTTACTGGCACTATTTGGGTGACTTAATATTCTGTTCATTCTAATGTATTTAATAAAGGAGATTGCAAAAATAAGCATATTTAAGAAAAGAAGAAAATGAAACAAAGATTTTCTAACCAAATGAAAGTTTAATCAGAAGATTTTATTTAAATTTGCGAGCTATTAACTCTGAACAATTAGGAAATAGAAACTATATGATTCATCTTCCGGAAGCATTCATAACATATACTCGTAACTTATTAGGTAACGAAACTTTTGAGAAACTCCATCAAGCATTATCCGAAAATCCGCCTATCAGTCTGCGCCTTAACTCTCAAAAATGGGTCAGAGCTATAAAAGATACCCACCAGGTTCCTTGGTCCTCTAACGGATATTATCTATCAGAACGTCCGACTTTCACATTCGATCCTCTATTTCATGCCGGCTGTTATTATGTACAAGAGGCTTCATCCATGTTTTTGGAACAAGCAATACGACAGTATGTCCAACAGCCTTGCGTTGTTCTGGATTTATGTGCAGCTCCGGGAGGCAAGTCCACACACCTGGCCTCCCTACTTCCGAAAGGAAGTCTTCTGTTAAGCAACGAAGTGAACCGCTCACGTGCACAAATTCTGACCGAGAATTTAATTAAATGGGGCAATCCAGCTGTTGTTGTTTCTCAAAACGACCCGGCTGATTTTACATCCTTTCCCGAACTGTTTGATGTGATTGTCACTGACGTTCCTTGCTCAGGCGAAGGCATGTTTCGGAAAGATACCGACTCCATAGAAGAGTGGACTCCCGCAAACGTCGAGACCTGTTGGAAACGTCAACGGCGCATCCTAGCCGACATTTGGAGAACACTCAAACCCGGAGGCTTGCTCATTTATAGTACTTGTACCTACAATGCACTTGAAAATGAGGAAAACATACGTTGGATCATGCAGGAATATGAAGCTACCCTCCTCCCTATTTCAACAGAAAAAACATGGAATATAACCGGAGGCGTCAGTAATCCTGCAGGCGACAAGCCCCTATCGGTATATCGTTTTCTCCCTTCTCATACGCGAGGGGAAGGTTTTTTTATGGCTGTATTACGCAAACCTATTGAAGAGAATTCTGAGGTTCAAGCCTTTTCCGGATTAGATTATCAGCCCACTTTTTCAAAAAAAAGGAAAAAGACATCAGCACCCCCATCCCAACCATCCTCCTGTTTAACCTGGATAAAGCAAGGACTAAATTACTCTTGGGAAATCACAAACAACCAGATAACAGCATTCCCAAGCTATGGGAACAACTATTTGGAACTGTTTCGTAAACATCTACACATTCTTCATGCCGGAATAACAGTCGCAGAACTAAAGGGACGAGATTGGATTCCACACCATGCATTGGCCATGTCCACCCTGTTACAGAAAGACGCTTTTCCTTCTGTAGAGTTGTCCTACACTGAGGCCATCTATTACCTTCGCAGAGAAGTGTTGGTTATGAAACCCGGAGTTCCCAAAGGTTTTGTATTGGTTACCTACAAAGACATCCCCTTAGGGTTTGTAAAAAATATCGGAAATAGAGCAAACAATTTCTATCCGCAAGAATGGCGCATTCGCAGTGGGCATATTCCAGCGGAATCAGGTATCTTAAGATAAATCGCAAAGTATCTTAAGATATATGGCAAAGTATCTTAGGATATTTGGCAAAGTATCTTAGGATACTTTTTATTTTCATTTCCTCAAAGAGATACTTATTCAAAAATAAAAATGTACCTTTGCGCCAAGAAACCTATTTTACAATTAAAGATGAAACAATATCTCGATTTGCTGAACCGAATCCTAACTGAAGGAACAGAGAAAAAAGACCGTACCGGAACCGGAACAATCAGTGTATTCGGACACCAAATGCGTTTTAATTTGGAAGAGGGATTTCCCTTGTTAACAACAAAAAAACTACACTTGAAGTCTATCATACATGAATTGCTTTGGTTTTTGCAAGGAGATACAAACGTTAAATATCTGCAAGAGAACGGAGTAAGAATTTGGAATGAATGGGCTGACGAAAATGGAGACTTAGGACACATCTACGGATACCAATGGAGATCGTGGCCCGACTACAAAGGAGGACATATAGACCAAATCAAAGAGGTGGTAGAAACCATCAAAAACAATCCTGACTCCCGAAGAATAATCGTCAGTGCTTGGAACGTAGCAGACATAGAAAACATGAACCTGCCTCCCTGTCATGCGTTTTTCCAATTCTATGTAGCTGACGGACGATTAAGTTTACAGCTTTATCAACGAAGTGCAGATTCTTTCCTTGGAGTTCCATTCAACATAGCTTCGTATGCACTACTCTTGATGATGATGGCACAAATTACCGGACTGAAAGCCGGAGATTTTGTCCATACACTCGGTGACACCCATATCTACTCCAACCATTTGGAACAGGTACGTCTTCAATTAACACGTACACCACGTACTTTACCGACTATGCGCATCAACCCGGAAGTCAAAGACATTCTGGCATTCAAATACGAAGATTTCCAATTAGAGAACTACGATCCACATCCACACATTGCCGGAAAAGTCTCGGTATAAAACCAACAAAAACAGCATGATTTCCATCATCGTAAATATTGCAGCAAACAATGCCATCGGCTTTGAAAACAAATTGCTCTATTGGCTTCCGAACGATATGAAACGGTTCAAGCAACTGACAACCGGACATACCATCGTTATGGGACGAAAAACATTCGAATCCCTTCCCAAAGGAGCCTTACCCAATCGCCGCAACATTGTAATCAGCCGACAAAAAGAACTCCGTTTGGAAAATGCAGAGTGCTTCACGTCATTGCAAGAGGCCCTTGCACATTGTGATCACCACGAAGAAATCTACATCATCGGAGGAGCCAGCATATACGAACAAGCCATACCTTTTGCAGACCGACTCCTCATTACACAAGTGGACAATGTTCCGGAAAAAGCAGATACATTCTTCCCTACCATAGATGCTACCATCTGGAAAATAACAAAAAAGGAATCATATCCTGCAGATGAGAAGCACCAATACCCATATTGTTTTATTGATTACGAAAGGATGTGTATCTAAAAACACATTAATATCATAAAAAAGTAAAGGGAGCAAAATTTTGCTCCCTTTATTTTTTCATACAACAAATCGTTTTAATTACGAGATGTTGCAGAGTAGTTGATATTCAATGCCCATGATTTACGCAACTCTTGCTTGATGTCAGTAACAATACCCATGCGAGTATCTTTATCGACTTTCAAAGAGACTTTCATAAAAGGTTTATCAGCCTCTTTCATATTCTCACGTTCTTGATATACATAATCTTGAACTTCTGCAAGCGTAGCAAATTTATCATTCAGCTGAATCTGACTATTAGAACCCATCTTTGGTCTCAATTGTTTAGTAGGAGGACCTACATAGATATATGAAATCAAAGACTTCTTTGTCATTTTTTCCAATTCAGTTCCTTTAGGAACCTCAAACTCTACCATCAAGGTAACTTCACGCATAGATGTAGTAATCATGAAGAAGAACAGGATGGTAAAAATCAAGTCAGGCAATGAAGACGTATTCAACGCCGGCATTCCTCTTTTTTCGCCTTTTCCAAATTTACTCATAACTCTTTATCTTTTTGCGTAGTTTCTAGGTTCTGCTTCTGAAATCTTCAACGGATAATATTCACGAATGGCCAAATTCTCATCTTCGTTACATTCAACGAAAGGTTTGTGGAATTTCTCACGAGCCAATTCATCACGCAATTCATTATATGCAGCAACCAACTCATTTTGTACCTCGAAATATTTCGAATAACTTGTACCTCGGTCGCTCTGCAAAGAAATTACGTGCTTTTCCGTAATATATACCGTACCGAACAACTTAATTTCACGAGCCACTTTATCAGGCAAGTTTGCAGAATTATTCGGGTTATCAATGAACTCCTTAGCGATTGTTCTAATCTCGCTCAAATCTGTAATGTAAGTCGGTTCTTTCTTGCCTGGAATCTGTATCATTGTTTCATCCATCGCATTGATACGAACCTGAAGTACGTTACGTTCTTTAACCTTTGTTTCATCCATCTCTTGATGATCTTCGGGTGGAGGTGGCAAACGACGTGCCAAACCTTTATCCGTATCCATAGAGGTGGTTACAAGGAAGAAGATAAGCAAGATAAAAGAGATATCCGCTGTTGAACTGGAGTTCAGTTCAGGTACTTCTCTTTTTTTCTTTCCCATTATCTTATTGATTTTAATAGGTTAAGACAATTTCTTAAATATACCGGTCAAATTTACAATCAAGCCCAATGATGCAACAACCATTAAAGCATAGATTGCATAGATAAACATATCAGTCATTTTCAACCAAAATGCATCATCATAAACGCCATCACCGGTTTTAACAGGAGCATCAGAAGCTATGCTATAAGATACAACCAAAGCTATCACAAAGATACTCCATGATACTATAGATATAACGCCGCCCGGTACACCGGAAATGTTTACACCTTTAGGACCTCCCACAGAAGAAATGCCGTTGTATATAGCAAAACCTACGGCTGCTACGATACACAGGGCTGTCATGAAATACATGTACTTAATCAATAAGTCTGTATTTTCAGGAGCATTATAATCGCCTACTGGATTATCAAAGCCTACTAAATAGAAGATACCGAATACAACTATTGAGGCAATGAATAAGGCGATAAATACCCAATTTGATATTTGATGTGATTTTACCATTTTGATAAGTCTTTTATCAGTTTTTACTTTTTCAAGTTATACTTCATGATAAGGTCAAGCAAAGTGATAGAAGAATCTTCCATATCACCGGTCAAAGCCTCAATCTTAGAAAGAATATAGTTGTAGAATACCTGAAGAATCAAAGCAACCACGATACCGAAGATAGTAGTAATCAAGGCCACTTTCATACCACCGGCAACAACTGTCGGAGAAATATCACCTGCACGTTGGATATCATCGAACGCCATAACCATACCGATTACAGTACCCAAGAATCCGAGTGACGGAGCCATCGCGATAAACAAAGTAATCCAAGAACATCCTTTTTCAAGGTAACCGGCTTGTACACCTCCGTAAGAAACTACGGCACGTTCTACAACGTCAACACCTTCATCGATACGCATCAAACCTTGGTAGCAGATAGAGGCAACCGGTCCACGAGTATTGCGGCAAACAGTTTTTGCGCCTTCAACATCACCTTTAGCCAAAGCTGCTTCAACTTGAGCCATCAATTTCTTGGTGTTCACCTCAGCCAAGCTCAAATAGATAATACGTTCGATACAGAAAGCCAAACCAATAACCAAAGCGATTGCTACCAATGACATGAAGCTAGCATCACCTTCAATAAACTTAGTTTTGAGTTCTTTGTGAATACCTCCTGTCTCCTCTTCTACAATCGGAGTTTCTTCTGTTTCAACGACTTCTTCAGCTACAGCTGTAGAATCTTCAACTACGGCTGTAGAATCTGTAGTTGTTACATCATCCTGAGCCATTACTGATTGAGTCAGACCAAATGTCATCACTCCCATCACTGCAAGAATTGCAAATAACTTTTTCATTGTGTGTCTAATTTTTTAAGATTAAATAATTATTAATTTTATTGTTATTATTTTCTATTCTTCATGTTTTCATTCGCGGAGAGAGGGGGATTCGAACCCCCGATACGCTTTAGGCGTATACACGCTTTCCAGGCGTGCCTCTTCAACCACTCGAGCATCTCTCCCTACATATTATTTAATATCATTCAAACATCTTTGTACTTCTTAAGAAAGAGAGGACATTTGAAATTTGCTACAAATGTATTCTTTTTATTCGGCTTGCCCTACCTTTCTGCCTATTTTAATTCTTCGAAACGGACGAAATTAATATATTTTAAATTATTAAGCCATAATTTTTCCCTTTTTGAAGACCTTTAGAGCGTTTTCTGTCGTCTTTTGACTTACATTTTCCGGAGTCGTTCCATAAACCTCTGCCATTCGAGCAAGTGTATGTTTTAAATAGGAACTTTCATTGCGTTTTCCTCGACACGGCACCGGGGCCAAATAAGGGGAGTCGGTCTCCAAGACAATCCGCTCGATCGGTATCCGCTGTAAGGTCTCCGGTAAGGTCGATTTTTTAAATGTAAGCACGCCGTTTATACCTAACATAAAATATTCAAAAGTCAGTAATTTTTCAGCCTCTTCTTGACTTCCCGTAAAGCTATGAAAAATTCCTCTCAAAGGGAGATTTTGATAATCGCACATAATGGAATAAAGTTCATCAAAAGCATTGCGACTATGAATCACCAAAGGTAAATCATAAGACAATGCCCATGCTATCTGTTCTCGGAAAGCAGCTTCTTGTTCTTTTCGAAAGGTACGATCCCAGTAAAGATCCAATCCCACTTCGCCTATCCCCACAACAGGAAAGGAAACCTCCTCAAGCAAGGCTTTCAGTCGGTTCAATTCATCTAAATAAGTCTCATTTACAGACGTAGGATGAAGACCTATAAGCGGATAGCAATATCCGGCATACTGTTTCGACACACGTAACAGAGAATCGACCGTTGAACAGTCTATATTAGGCATATAAATGCGACTTATACCAACCTCTTTCGCTCGTGCTATAACTTCCGGTAAATCTTCCGAGAATTCCTCTACAAATAAATGAGAATGCGTATCTATCAGTTCCATGCTTGAGATTATCTTTTTCACACGTTACGCCCCATCAACGAAAGGGCGTATTGGTTCAGCAACGCTTTCTTTTCGGAAGGTAAAGAGACTTGATTCAAGCAATTTTCAGCTTGAAGGAAATAAGCTTCAATCTTACTATTGCACAACTGTTTGATACCGATAGCGTCATATAATTCTGTAACGGTTTTCACTTTCTCTTCTGCGTTGTAATCTTCCGCATTTATCCAATAAAGCAATTTCTCACGTTGCTCTTCATTTGCCAGTTGCAAAGCATTAATCAGCATATAGGTCTTCTTGTTACACAAGATGTCTCCTCCAATTTTCTTTCCGAAAACTTTCGGATCTCCATATACATCCAAATAATCATCTTGCAATTGAAAAGCCAATCCCAAGCGAATACCGAAATCATATAAACAATCGGCATCCTCTTTGGACGCGCCGCCCAAGATGGCTCCAATCTTCAGACTTGCAGCCAACAATACGGAAGTTTTCAGACGAATCATTTCCAAATATTCCTTTTCTGTCACATTTTTTCGGCTTTCAAATTCCATATCATACTGTTGACCCTCACCTATTTCCAGAGCTGTCTCGGTAAACAAATCCAAGACCTCTTTCAAATATTCGTTCTTGCACTGAGCCATCATTTTATAGGCCAGCACCAACATTGTATCACCGGAAAGTATGGCTGCATTCTCATCCCACCGTTTATGAACCGTCTCCTTTCCTCTACGCATATCGGCTTTATCCATCAAGTCATCATGCAAAAGCGTATAATTATGGTAAGTTTCGATTCCGATAGCCAACGGCAAAATTGTTTCCACATCATCCTTATACATATTATAAGCCATCAACATCAATAATGGACGAATACGCTTCCCCCCCAATGAAAGAACATACTCTATCGGTGCATACAAACCAACCGGAGGACGTGAATAGTCAAGTTTTGCTATATAATCATTCACTTGACTTTGAAGTTGTGAAACAGATATCATAAGTTTATTTTTCAGATTCATTAAAAAAGGCTGCACAAGATTCAAATACTCTGCAGCCTTTTCTATAATTAATTACGATCTCTTTTTATTAATTCAAGCGGAACATAACAGGCAACGTAAACTTCACACGAACAGCCTTTCCACGTTGCTCACCCGGAGCCCATTTCGGCATAGCTTTTACTACACGAAGAGCTTCTTTATCCAAATAAGGGTCAACACTCTTCATCACCTGCGGGTCAACAATCGAACCGTCTCTGTTTACAACAAACTGTACGATAACACGACCTTGGACTCCATTTTCTTGGCAGATTGAAGGATATTTTATGTTCTTACCCAACCATTTCATCAATTCTTGCATTCCACCGGGGAATTCAGGCATTTTCTCTACAACCTGAAAGATTTCTTCTTCTTGCGGAACCTCCACAACAACGTTTTCTACATTTTTGATATCAATCTGCGGACCGGTATCATCGGTAGATGCAATAATGGTTTCCTCAATCTGAGCGTCATCTTCTACGATTTCAATAACCTCAGCAATCGGTTTTGCTTCAGCCGGAGCAGGAGCTACCGGTTTTTCCTGCATGGTAATAGGAATAATTTCCTCTTCAAAAGTAACGGTAGCAGCAATAGGAGCTTCGTCTACCACAACTCTATCGCGCTTTGTCCATTCAAAAGCGACATACATAGTTGCCAAGACTAAAACATAGCCTACGAGTAACCACGTACTCTTTTTGCCTTCCAAATCGGCACTAGGTGATTTTTTTACTTCCATACGTTATTCTGTTTTATTTTTTATTGTTCGTTTTTATAGCTTGGGCAAATGTAGCACATATTTTTCACATAAGGACAAATCGCACCTTATTTTTTCCGGCATACAGTCTTTTTTTTATTTTTTTAATCTTTCAAGCACCCTAAAAAAAACAAAAGAACGTTTTTAGAATAAAAAGAAGCGAACTCTGAATAATAAAAAGAAAATAAGACAAATTATTGCGGATTTTGCCGTATATTTGGCCAGAATTTTGAAAAAAGATGAAAAGAAACCGGATTATTCTACTCTTATTATTGATATCAAATGTTGCGAAATCTCAAGACGGGACTACAGCATTTCATTTTTTAAGACTCCCCCATTCCGTTCATGCTACTGCATTAGGAGGAGAGAACATTTCAGCCATCGAAGACGACCTGACATTGGTTTTTCAGAATCCGGCTCTACTCTCTAATGTTTCCGACAAAACACTTAGTCTCGGCTACACGACCTATATGGAGGGAAGCAAAGTGGCCAGCGCCGCCTTTTCCCGACAATTCGGGGAGCGTTCGGCATGGGCCGTAACTGCTCAATACGTAGACTATGGCAACATCATTGAAACGTCTGTCGACAATACAGAAGTAGGAGAAATTTCGGCCAAAGACATGGCTTTCTCCGGAATTTACAACTACAATCTCAGCGAATATTGGAGCGGAGGCGTTACAGCCAAGCTGATACATTCCAACTATGCGGAATATTCCTCTTTTGCTGTGGGAGTAGACTTGGGTATCAACTATTTTGACTACGAATCCGACTTCTCAGCCTCATTTACCCTGATGAATCTCGGTGGTCAGATTAAGCCCTTTGATGACCGCTATGAGAAACTTCCCATCAACATGCAGCTTGGTTTTACCAAACGGTTGGCTCATGCTCCCATCCGCCTTTCCGTAACACTTAACGACTTGACGCATTGGGAATCCTCCTACTTTAATCCGAATAACAAAAAAGTCAATTTCGGTGATTTGCTGCTCAATCACCTCGTTTTCGGTGTGGAAATACTTCCCGGTAAGAACTTCTACATCGCCGGAGGCTACAACTGTAAACGAGCATACGAACTGAAAGTGGACGGAGGAAGCAAATGGGCCGGATTGTCATTGGGAGCCGGTTTACAACTCAAGCGCGTCAAGCTGGGAGTTGCATATGCAAAATACCATGTTGCCTCCTCTTCGTTGGTCATGAATTTCTCCATTGCCATTCCGTAAAGAGAAAAACAAAAGGAACAACCACCTATTTATATATAAGGTATATGAAAAAGATAACAATTGCCATAGACGGATATTCTTCGTGTGGAAAAAGTACAATGGCCAAAGATTTGGCTCGCGAAATAGGATATATATACATCGACAGTGGGGCCATGTACAGAGCTGTCACGCTCTACTGCATTGAAGCCGGTCTCTTCAATGGGAAATCCATTTGCACCGATGAATTGAAAAGCCAAATGGATCAGATTAAAATCTCTTTTAAGCTTGACGAGCAAACCCAACGTCCTCGGACACAACTGAACGGTAAAGATGTGGAAGAAAGTATACGCACGATGGAAGTCTCTTCGCGTGTCAGCATCATTGCCGCCCTTGATTTCGTACGGGAAGCTCTGGTACGGCAACAGCAGGAAATGGGACGTGCCAAGGGTATCGTCATGGACGGACGCGACATTGGAACAACTGTATTTCCGGATGCAGAACTGAAGATTTTCGTTACTGCTTCACCCGAGATACGAGCAGAACGGAGATACAAAGAATTGACTGCCAAAGGAGAAAAAGTAAACTTCGAAGAAATTCTGACCAATGTAAAAGAGCGCGACTACATTGACGAGCATCGGGAAGTCAGTCCGCTACGTAAAGCCGATGATGCCCTACTACTAGACAACAGCCACCTGACCATTGCTGAACAGAAAAAATGGTTGCTCGATAAATTTCAACAGGCTATTCAATAAAGAAGCAAATGATAGAGATAGAAATAGACAACGAATCAGGATTTTGCTTCGGAGTAACAACTGCCATTCACAAAGCGGAAGAGGAATTGCGCAAAGGAACTCCGCTCTATTGCCTCGGAGACATTGTCCACAACGGTAAAGAATGTGAGCGCCTGAAAGAATTGGGACTCATCACCATCAATCATGACGAGTTTAAGCAGTTACGCGGTGTAAAGGTTTTGCTTCGTGCACATGGCGAACCACCCGAGACCTATCAGACGGCCAAGGAAAACAGCATCGAAATCATTGATGCTACTTGTCCGGTCGTACTGCGCCTACAGAAGCGAATCAAGCAAGAATATGATTTAGCCGGAGCAAAAAACAAACAGATTGTCATCTACGGGAAGAACGGACATGCCGAAGTATTGGGATTGGTAGGACAAACTGAGGGAAAAGCCATTGTCATAGAAAACCTAAAAGAAGCAGAGCAACTGAATTTTCACAAGGACATCCGCCTCTATTCACAAACCACGAAGTCGCTGGAAGAATTTTGGCAAATCATTGAATACATCAAGGCTCACATTGCTCCGGAAGCCACTTTCGAATACTTCGATACCATCTGCCGCCAAGTAGCCAACCGCATGCCCAACATCCGGAAGTTTGCAGCGTCACACGACCTGATATTCTTTGTCTGCGGAAAGAAAAGTTCTAACGGAAAGATTCTCTTCAACGAATGCCAAAAGATAAACCCGAACTCTTATTTAATTGACGATGCCGGCGAAATAGACTTCTCACTTTTGCCGGGGGTGAAGCGAATCGGCATTTGCGGAGCCACATCCACTCCTAAATGGCTGATGGAAGAGTGTAAAACCGCCATATTGAATCATCAGAAATCGGCAAAATGTAGCAAAGAGTAAACCAAAACCGATGTTTCGCGTTTTTTTCATAAAAGAGAAAAGGGCCAAAGGCAATTTATTCGTAACTTTGCAAAAAAATAATATATCAACATAGCATTTTTGGAATATGGGAATTATTAAGTGTGTGGGCATTTTAACTTCAGGAGGCGATGCCCCCGGCATGAATGCCGCTATTCGGGCCGTTACCCGCTCGGCCATCTACAACGGGCTGCAGGTAAAAGGCATATACAGGGGGTATAAAGGACTTGTAACCGGAGAAATCCAAGAATTCAAGACTCAAAACGTAAGCAACATCATTCAACAAGGAGGCACCATCTTAAAAACAGCCCGATGCAAGGAGTTCACGACTCCCGAAGGACGGGCCTTGGCATACGAGAACATGAGAAAAGAAGAAATCGATGCGCTGATTGTCATAGGCGGAGACGGATCGCTTACCGGTGCACGCATATTTGCACAGGAATACGACATTCCCTGCATCGGACTGCCCGGAACCATCGACAACGACCTGTACGGGACCGACACCACAATCGGATACGACACCGCCTTGAACACCATTCTGGATGCTGTCGATAAGATTCGTGATACGGCGACTTCGCACGAGCGCCTTTTCTTTGTGGAAGTGATGGGACGCGATGCAGGATTCCTCGCCCTAAACGGCGCCATTGCATCCGGAGCCGAAGCAGCTATCATTCCCGAGTTCAGTACAGAAGTAGACCAACTGGCTGAATTCATCAAGAACGGCTTCCGCAAATCTAAAAGCAGCAGCATTGTACTTGTGGCCGAAAGCGAAATTACCGGAGGCGCTATGGCATTGGCCGAACGTGTCAAGAACGAATATCCGCAATACGATGTACGGGTTTCCATTCTGGGACACTTACAGCGTGGCGGACGCCCTACAGCCCACGACCGCATCATTGCCAGCCGCATGGGAGCTGCCAGCATTGACGCCCTGCTCGAAGGACAACGCAACGTAATGATTGGAATCAAGCACGATGAAATCGTCTACGTGCCGTTCAACAAGGCCATCAAAAACGACAAGCCCATCAAGAAAGAGTTGGTTAACGTATTGAATTCGCTCTCTATTTAAAAGAACATAGGATACAAACATAGAAAAAGAGGATGCACCGAATGATTCGCATCCTCTTTTCTTTTTTATTGTTGTCCGGTAAACAGATATCAGATGTTGTTCTTTTACATTTTAAAGGTTAACAAGCTCCTTTATGTCTACTCTCGTTTTGTCATCCTGAGCGGAGCCTTTGGCGAAGTCGAAGGATCTTAGAGTATAGCGAGAGAGACCGTCAGTAAATCTCGGAGATCCTTCGACTCCGTAAACTTCGCTCAGGATGACAGAGACGTTATGGGGCTAAAGTGAACCGGAAATGAAGTCGAATCGTGAAATTGTCTTCCAACTGCAATGATTACAAATGTTTACCGGACACCAATTTCTTTTTATGCAGACCGCACATTCCAAAGTGCGGCTTGCTCCCGAAAATCTGCTGCACGGCGGAGCAATTTTTGCCGTGCAGCAGACGAACTTTTGCTGCACGGCAAACGGAACTCTGCTGCACGGCAGATTTTCAAGTGCCGGTCGAGAAATTAATCTGTTACTCCACAACAAGATTTTCACCGCTAGAATGTGCCGTAAACTCAGGCGCATAAGCCGACTGTATGGTAGCAATACCCGTTTGATAGGTTCCTATACGGTCGATACGCATTTCTTGGTCTATCGTGTAGGTTCCTTTGGGCAATCGGTCGAAGAAATAGTGGGTAGAGGCATCTTTCACAGATTGATAGTAACCAACAGCCCCACTCCGGCGGTAAGCAGAAGCCGATGAGTTTGGTTCAGCACAAGCCGGACGCGCATCTTTCAGCTGTACGAACTCCGTGTCGCGATCGACCTTCACCACCAAACGGGAAATTAACTTATCACCCGGATGTAATCGTGTCTTCTCATTCACAGTTTCCCACTGTACACGACCATTCTCCACACGCTCCACAAGGAATGTTCGTTCCACACTGAGCGGCAAAGAACCAAGAACTTCGCGAGAAGACTTCTCTACATGTTCCAATTTTTCAGCGAATTGGGCATAGACTGCCCCCCAAGCAACTCCATCGGTCTTCTTCTCAACATGAAGAGCTTTCGGATATTTTTTCAGCTCTGCATCCGACAATGTATGCTTCACATAATTCAATCCGGCAACGAGAGGACGCGATGATTCCAGTTCCCGTTTATCCAACCAAAGCGAGGTTTCATCCGGTTCGCCCAACAAATCTTTGCCACGCATCAGCAAAGCATAGACCGCATCGGCCGTATTGGTCGGCGTGTCCCAACTTTGTGCACGCTTCTGTACCAACAACCACTGCTTCAGCTCTTCCCGTACCAACGTGTCTGTCGGAGATATTTCTTCCAAAGCCTCTATCACGGCTACCTGAGTCGGAATGCGATAATCGCGCCATGAGTAATAAGCCGAACGACTGTCGAAATAGCGCCCCATTTCGGGAGTGGAGACGGTGTACTCCAATATTGATTTCATAAACTCAGCCGCCTCTTCAGTCTTTCGACTCTGTTGCAATATCAAGGCCGACAGCGCTTTTCCCTGTATGGTCAAGCCGCTTCGCAGAGCCGGCAGTTTAGCCGTCATGTATTGCACGGCCTCCCCTGCCTTTCCTTGCAAAGTCTTTCCTCCGATGGACAAACTGTAGAGGTATTGCAAAGCGACTTCCGAAGGATAAACTTTAATCGCTCCCTCTTCCTCGCTTTTCAACATCTGCTTGTGTTCTTTCTGCAACTCCCAATTCAGATAATCCGTTGCCCGCTGCCACATTTGTTTCAACTCTCGGTCCGGCTCTCGGTCGGTCAGTCGGTTCAGTCGCTCCAGCAAGGTAACAATATAGGTCGTCACGTATCGGTTGCTTCCCATTCCCTTATACCAACTCCATCCCCCATCAGCCGTTTGCAAAGCCTGTAACTTTTCCAAACAAAGTTCTTCTTTCTGTTTCAACAGCTGCAAATCGAAAAGCAGGGCCACTCGCCGCTGTTGTTCCGTTTCATCTTCAGCCTCTGCCAACCAGGGAGTTTCTTCCAATAATATAGTCTTCAGTTCTTCGTTCTTTTTCAGGTTGCTCCACAAGGTCTCTTTCTCTGCACCGGATGCCCGCCAAATGTCAAACACCGTCTGAATGCGGGGATGGGCATTCACAATGTGTCCGGCCAATTGTCCGGCATAATACGATACGGCCCATGAGAGAGCATTCTCTCCCTCCGGCTCTGCAACAGTCGGAAGAGCTTGCACAGCCAACCATGCCGGATTGCCTACATACTCCACCGTCAGCTTACGCCGGCTAGCCGTAAGGCTTTGCTCGTTAAAGAGTGTTTTCAAAGGAACCGAAGTTTTCCCCTTCTCCTTAATAAGAAACGGTACACTCTCGGTCAACTGCACTTTGTTGTCCAACACCGGCAAGTAGCGTTGCTCACCATCACTGAAGCCTTCACTATCCGCTACAATTCGGCAGACCAAGAGCGAGGATTCGTTCGTCTTCACAGTAAAGGTAAACGTTGCACCAGCCGTTTCTCCTGCTGCCACTTCAAAAGAGGTTTTTCGGTCAAAGACCACCTCTTCGGTTATCGGATCGAGGAGTTCCATCCGTATCTTTCCGGCGACCGTTCGTCCGGAAAAATTAGTTATCAAAGAAGTTATTGTAGTTTCATCACCCACCCGCACGAATCGCGGCAAATTGGGCTGCACCATAAACTCTTTTTGGGCCTGTACATAGTCGATCAGGAATCCCTGTTCCATCTCTCTTGTATGAGCCAATGCCCGGAACTTCCACCGGGTATAGCTGTCGGGCAAAGTAAAACTGATTTGTACCCGTCCGGCAGAGTCGGTACGTAAATAAGGTTGAAAGAAAGCAGTCTCGTTAAAGTTTTCGCGCCATTGTTTCAAGTTTCCTTCCCTTTTGCTCTCTTCTATTTCTGAGAAATTTACCATTTCCACCATGTCTTCCTCCATCACATCATCGGTAAACGCAGTTGTCTCCGCACTAGTTCCGACAGCACGTCCTGCCAATCGCATATTTTTAGCCATAATGGGAGCAGACTCCTTGTTGTAAAAAACTCCTAAGTCCTGCAAAGGGTATAGTTCTGTCAGTTTATCCACAAAATCATCGTACTTCCAACGAGAAGGAACGCTTAATCTTCTGTAAGTAAAGTCTACCGAGGAGTAACAATAAGACAAGCGCGACACATCGTACCACTCCCAACCGTTACTGTAGCTCATGCGAGGAAAATACAAGTCGAAATACCAATATTGAGAGTTATTGGAGTTTAATTCATCCAACGAAGCATCGTACATGGAGGCCAACACTTCGGCATCCGCCGGACACCCATTGGGGCGAGCAACGGAGAGAGTCCACGTCTCGGCTTGTCCGGGACGCAACTTATCACGGAAAGCAATCCATTTCACTTCCATTTTCTTTTCCGGCTTCTTCAAATTCAACACATCGTAGAAAGAATAAGAACGACCGTCTTTCACATAAGTTACCCGAACGCCCAACCCTTTTCCATACTCCGGCAAATAGTCGAACGTAAAGGTCTGAACCGTATCAGACATCATGAAGCGCCGACTCTCCAACAGCTTTTCTTGCGTAGCAATGTCCATCACGACATAGATGTCTTTCTCTTTTACGCCCAACTGCATGCGTGCCGGTTCTCCCGGGGCGAACT